>DATCGH010000441.1:0-10124 GCA_036509055.1 Caldimonas sp. | reverse complement strand
CGCCCTCGGCTTCGGCAGCGGCCTGGCGCCGGTCGCTCCGGGCACCGCCGGAACGCTGTTCGCCTGGCTCGCCTGGGCGGCGCTGCCGCGGGCGACGGGCGACGCGACGATCGCCGCCGCACTGATCGTCGCCACGCTCCTCAGCTGGTGGGCCGCCACCGTCACCGCACGGCACCTGGCGCAGGCCGATCCGTCGGCCATCGTCTGCGACGAGATCGTCGCCTTCTGGGCGGTGCTCTGGCTGATCACGCCGGCCGGCTTCTGGGGCCAGGCGATCGCGTTCGCCCTGTTCCGCTTCTTCGACGCCGCCAAGCCCGGACCGGTGGCCTGGGCGGATCAGCGCTTCAAGCTGCGCCGCGGTCGGCCGCTCGGCTGGGCGCAGGGCTTCGGCATCCTCTTCGACGACTTCGTGGCGGCCCTGTGCACCGTCCTGGCGATCGCGCTATGGAGGTTCCTCTGAGCACCGCCGGCATCGCGGCGCAAGTCGAGCGTCTCGCGGCGGTGCTGCGCCGGGGTGGCGACCGGATCGCGACCGCCGAGTCCTGCACTGGCGGCTTGATCGCCGCCGCCTGCACCTCGCTTGCCGGCTCGAGCGACTGGTTCGAGCGCGGCTTCGTCACCTATTCGAACGACGCCAAGAGCGAGATGCTCGGCGTCCCGGCGGCACTGATCGCGGCGCACGGCGCGGTCAGCGCCGAGGTGGCGTGCGCCATGGCCGAAGGGGCGCTGGCGTACTCGCGCGCAGCGTTCGCGGTCTCGGTCACCGGCATCGCTGGGCCGGCCGGCGGCTCGGCGGCCAAGCCCGTGGGCACGGTCTGGATCGGCATCGCGGCGAGCGGCGAGAAGGCCGTCGCCTCTCTGCTGCAGGCGAGCGGCGACCGTGCCGCGATCCGCCAGGCATCGGTGGCGCGGGCGCTCGAACTTCTTCTCGAGCGCTGCGCCGCCGGCTGACGCTCAGGCGGTGAGTGCCAGCCGCGCCACCGGCTTGCCGCCGACCCGCGCGGTCTCCTCGACCAGCATCAGCACCAGGCGCTTGAGCCCCTGCCAGGGATCGAGCGGCCAGTCGGGATGCTTCAGTCCCTTGACCAGGCCGTCGCAGATGTGCGCGGCTTCGAGCAGGTGGGCGAGGGCGGCGTCGCTCAGGAGCGCCAGGGCGCGTTCGAAGACGCGCTCCTTCGCGCCCCAGACGCGCGCCTCGCGCAGCGCCAGCGGCATGGGCTTGCCGGCGCCGAGCGCATCCTTCACCCGCTTCAGGCCGCGGATGTCCTCGGCCAGGGTCCAGTGCACCAGCACCGCGGCCTCGCCTTCGGCCTGAAGGCCCTCGAGCATGCGCAGCGCCCGCGCCGCCTGGCCAGCGAGCACCGCTTCGCCGAGCTTGAAGACGTCGTAGCGGGCGACGTTGAGCACCGCCGCCTCGATCTGCTCGAAGCTCAACTCGCCCGGCGGATAGAGCAGGCCGAGCTTTTGCACTTCCTGATGCGCGGCGAGCAGGTTGCCCTCGATCCGGTCGGCGAAGAAGGCGAGCGTCTTCTGCCCTTCCGGACCCGAGGCGACGCCCTGGCCCTGCGCCGCCATCCGCTCGACGATCCAGGCCGGCAGGGCCGCGCGCTCCACCGGATAGATGCGGATCGACACGCCGGCGCGATCGAGCGCGGCGAACCAGGCGCTCTTCTGCTGCATGCCGTCGAGCCGCGGCAGCTGCACCAGGGTGATGACGTCGCGGCCGCCGCCGGCGATGGCCGCCTCGCAGTAGCGCTGCAGCGCCTCGGACCCGTCCTTGCCGGGCTTGCCCGAGGGAATGCGGATCTCGACGAGCTGCCGATCGGCGAACAGGCTCAGCGCCTGGGCCGCGCCGAGCAGGCTGCTCCAGTCGAAGTGCTGGCCGGCGACGGTGTGCACCTGGCGCTCGCTGCAGCCGGCGGCCCGGGCAGCGGCGCGGATCGCGTCGCAGGCTTCCTGGGCGAGCAGCGGCTCGTCGCCCCAGACGGTGTAGACCGGCGCCAGGCCGCGCTTCAGGTGGGCTTCGAGGGCGTCGCTGCGGATCTGCATCGTTGTCTCGAGCTGGCTAGAGCAACTGCACCGACGCGAGCCGGCGCATCACCTGGGCGACGATGTCGGTCTGCATCGCCCGGTAGAGGAAGGCTTCCTCCTGCTCCTTGGCGAGGGCCGCGGTCTCGGTGTAGGTGAGGTCGCGCTTCAGCAGGATCTCGCTCGGCGGGATCAGCTCCTTGCCGCCGACGGTGCGCAGCGAGAAGCGAAAGCGAAGGCGCAGCTCGAACTCGCGGATCTGGTTCGCCGCCGTGACCGCGACCGAGGTCTTCTGCCGTTCCTCCTCGAGCGCCTGCAGCACCACCTCGGCGTCCTTGGCCGCCTCGACCACCTGCGTGGTCGTGCTGGCGTCGATGTTGCGCTTCAGGTCGGCGGCGAGCGCCGAGCGCGGCGGAAAGCCGGTGAGCTGGATGGTCTTGAAGCGCAGGTCGGGCGCGCGGCGCAACTCGAAACCGCAGGCGGTGAGCGTCGATGCGGCGAAGGCCAGGAGGAAGGCGCGACGCCCCGCCATCAGAGGACGATGTTGACCAGCCGGCCCGGCACGACGATCACGCGCTTGACCGGCGCCCCGTCGGAGAACCGGGCGAATTCGGGCGCCGCCAGCGCCGCCGCCTCGATCCCGGCCCGGGGGGTCGCCGCCGCCACCCGGATCGTGCCGCGCAGCTTGCCGTTGATCTGCAGCGCCAGCTCGATCTCGGCCTGCACCAGCGCGCGCTCGTCGACCTCCGGCCACTTCGCGTCGACCAGGGGGCCGAGCTCGCGGTCGTAGCCGAGCTCGGCCCACAACACCCAGGTGGTATGCGGGCAGACCGGATATAGCGCGCGCAGCAGGATGCCGAAGCCTTCGCGCAGGTTGGCAGCGTCCTCCGAGGCGTGCGCCTCGAGGGCGTTGAGCAGCTTCATCGCTCCCGAGACGACGGTGTTGTATTGCATCCGCTCGTAGTCGTAGCTGACCTGCTTGAGCACCGCGTGGATCTCGTGGCGAAGCGCCGAGCTGCCGCCCGCCTTCTTGCCGGCGGCCGCGCCGATCGCGTCGGCGTGCTTGACGCCGAACTTCCACAGGCGCTTGAGAAATCGGTTGGCGCCCTCGACCCCGGCGTTGTTCCAGTCGAGCGTCTGCTCGGGCGGCGAGGCGAACATGACGAACAGGCGCGCGGTGTCGGCGCCGTAGCGGTCGATCTGCTCCTGCGGATCGACGCCGTTGCGCTCGGTCTTGCCCATCTTCAGCATGCCGCGGTACTCGACCGTGCTGCCGTCGGCGAGCTGGCCGCCGCTTGGCCGGCCTTCGTCGGCGCCGATCGGCGTCACTTCGTCCGGCGGGAAGTAGTCGACGCCGCCCTGCGCCGTCGGCCGGGCCCAGACGTGGTTGAGCACCATGCCCTGGGTCAGGAGGCGGGTGAACGGCTCGTCGAACTCGACCAGCTTCAGGTCGCGCATGACCTTGGTCCAGAAGCGCGCGTAGAGCAGGTGCAGGATCGCGTGCTCGATGCCGCCGATGTACTGGTCCATCGGCATCCAGTACTTCGTGCCCTTGCCGACCATCGCCTTCTCGAACGTCGGGTCGCAATAGCGCATGAAGTACCAGGCGCTGTCGACGAAGGTGTCCATCGTGTCCGTCTCGCGCCGCCCGGGGCGGCCGCACTTCGGACAGGCGACGTCGAGGAACGCCGCGCTCTTGTTCAACGGGTTGCCCGAGCCGTCGGGGATCAGGTCCTCGGGCAGCAGCACCGGCAGGTCCTTCTCCGGCACCGGGACGACGCCGCAGCCCGGGGCACCCGGCGTGCCCTCGCAATGGACGATCGGGATCGGCGTGCCCCAGTAGCGCTGCCGGCTGATGCCCCAGTCGCGCAGCCGCCAGGCGGTCTGCTTGGCGCCGAGGCCGCGGTGCTCGAGCGCGGTCGCGACCGCGTCGACCGCGGCCGGATACGACAGGCCGCTGTAGACGTCGGAGTTGATGGTGACGCTGCAGGTCGTGTCGGCGTACCAGTCCTGCCAGTGGTCGTAGGTGAAATGCTCGCCGTCGACGTGGATCACCTGCAGCAGGTCGATGCCGTAGTGCTTGGCGAACTCGAAGTCGCGCTCGTCGTGCGCCGGCACGCCCATCACGGCGCCGTCGCCGTAGCCGATCAGCACGTAGTTGCCGACCCAGAGCGGGATCGGCTCGTGGCTGAGCGGATGCTCGACCACCAGGCCGGTGGCCATGCCCTTCTTCTGCTGGGTCGCGAGCTCCGCCTCGGTGGTGCCGCCGGTCTTGCAGTCCTCGAGGAACGCGGCGAGGGCAGGATTCGACGCCGCGGCATGCAGCGCCAGCGGATGCTCGGGGGCGACGGCGCAGAAGGTCACGCCCATGATCGTGTCGGCCCGGGTCGTGAAGACGTACAGGCGACCGCCGCCGATCAGCTTGCCGTCGGCGCTGCGGATGATGTGCGGGAAGGCGAAGCGCACACCCTCGCTCTTGCCGATCCAGTTCTCCTGCATCGTCTTGACCCGTTCGGGCCAGCCGGGCAGGCCGGTCTGCACGCACTCGAGCAGCTCGTCGGCGTACTTCGTGATCTTCAGGTAGTAGCCGGGGATCTCGCGCTTCTCGATCAGCGCGCCGGAACGCCAGCCGCGGCCGTCGATGACCTGCTCGTTGGCGAGCACGGTCTGGTCGACCGGATCCCAGTTGACGACCTGGGTGCGCCGCTCGGCGATGCCCATCTCGAGCATCTTCAGGAACATCCACTGGTTCCACTTGTAGTAGCTCGGATCGCAGGTGGCGATCTCGCGGCTCCAGTCGATCGCCAGGCCGAGCGCCTCCATCTGCGCCTTCATCGCGGCGATGTTCTGCCGGGTCCACTTCTCCGGCGGCACGCCGTTCTTCATCGCCGCGTTCTCGGCCGGCAGGCCGAAGGCGTCCCAGCCCATGGGCATGAGCACGTTCATGCCGGTCATGCGCAGGTGCCGCGCCAGCATGTCGTTGATGGTGTAGTTGCGCACATGGCCCATGTGCAGCACGCCGCTCGGGTAGGGCAGCATCGAGCAGGCGTAGAACTTGGGCCGGCTCGGGTCTTCGCGGACGCGATAGACGTCGCCCTGCCGCCACGCCGCCTGGGCGGCTCTCTCGATCTCGCGCGGTTCGAAATCGGGGTTCATGCGAAGACCGGGCAACGAGAAGGCATCGATCGATTATAGAAAGCGATCCCTCTCGCGCCCGATTGAAGGGGGCACTCGTCGGAGGCTCTCGACGACCGCTGGCGCGCCGCGGACGATGGGTGCGCGCCGCCCCGGGGAGGCGTCTCGCCGGAGAAAGCCCGATGTCCGATCGTTCGCTCGCCAGGTCGCGCCGCCGTCTCATCGCTGCCACAGCCGCCGCGGCGTGGATGCCTTTCCCGACGCTCGCCGGAGCGCCGCCGCAACCCGGGGTCGCGAGCGACTCCCGGGCACCGGCACCCTTGCTGGCGACCGTCTACACCGGGCAGGTCGACCCGGCGCTCTGTCTGGTGAGCGAGAAGTACGACGGCGTCCGCGCCCTCTGGGACGGGCGGGTGCTGCGCCATCGCAGCGGCCGCGAGGTGGCGGCACCGCGCTCCTTCCTCGCTGCGCTTCCGCCCGAGGCGCTCGACGGCGAGCTTTGGCTCGGCCGCGGCCGCTTCGACGCGCTCTCCGCCACCGTCCGCAGCGCGCCGCCGCGGGAGGCCGACTGGGCACGCGTCCGCTACATGGTGTTCGAGCTGCCGGGTGGTCAAGGCACCTTCGCCGAGCGGGCCGCGCATCTGGCCGAGGTGGTAAAGGCCGTGAGGAGCGCCCCCGTGGCCGCTGCCCCGCAGGAACGGGTCGCCGACCGCGCCGCGCTCATGCGCCGGCTCGAATCGGTCGTCGCGGCCGGCGGCGAGGGCCTGATGCTGCACCTCGCGGCCGCGCCGGTCGCCGCCGGCCGCAGCGACGTGCTGATGAAGCTGAAGCCGCAGCTCGACGCCGAAGCGGTCGTGGTCGCGACCCGGCCGGGCACGAGCAGGTACCGGGGCGCCGTCGGCGCGCTCGAGGTCGAGACCACCGATGGTCGGCGTTTCCTCGTCGGCAGCGGCCTCAGCGACGCGCTCCGGCACGATCCGCCGCCGGTGGGGAGCGTCATCACCTACCGCTACCGCGAGCTCACCTCGACCGGCCTGCCGCGGTTCGCGACCTACCTGCGGCGGCACGAGCCACTGTGAGGGTCAGCTGCCGCTGGCGGCGCCTGCCGGCTCGGTGACGAAGCCGATCCGGCTGAGTCCGGCCTTCTGCACGATGCCGATCAGCTCGGCGACGCGGCCGTAGGGCACGTTCCGGTCGGCGCGCAGCTGCACCTCGGTCTGCGGATTGCGCTGCGCCGCGGCGGCGACCCGGGCAGCGAAGGCCGCCGGCTCGAGCGCCTCGTCGCCAAAGAAGGTGCGGCCGTCCTTGTCGAGGGCGACGGCGATCGACTGCGGCGCGTCGTTGGGCTGCGCCGCGTCGGTCTTGGGCAGGTCGAGCTTGAGGCTCGAGGTCATGAGCGGCGCGGTGATCATGAAGATCACCAGCAGCACCAGCATGACGTCGATCAGCGGCGTCATGTTGATGTCGCTCATCGGCTGGACGCCGGGGGTTCGCTCGAGGCGGCCGAATGCCATGCCGATCGGTCTCAGCTGGAGGCGTCGACGATCATCTCGCGCAGGTCGTGGGCGAAGCCTTCGAGTTCCGCCTCACTGGCCGCCACCCGCTTGCCGAACACGTTGTAGGCGAGCACCGCGGGAATCGCCACCGCCAGGCCGGCAGCGGTCATCACCAGGGACTCGCCGACCGGGCCGGAAACCTTCTCGATCGTGATCGTGCCCGCGACCGAGATGCTCAGCAGGGCGTGGTAGATGCCCCAGACGGTGCCGAACAGGCCGATGAAGGGCGCGGTGCTGCCGATCGAGGCGAGCAGGACCTGGCCGAACTGGAGCTGGCCGAGCACCGCATGCAGCGCGTCGCGCAGCCGCCGGGTCAGCTGCGAATCGGCATGGCCCTTGGCCTCGAGGGTGCCGCCCGGCGGTATGGTGAGGGCGGCATCGAGCAAGGGCTTGAGCACTTCCTCGCGGTCGAAGGCGGCGAGCTGCTCGCGCCCGTTTTCCAGGGTCGGCGCGGCCCAGAACGCCGGCACGGCGCGCTGCAGGTCGATCCGTACGCGACGCAGCAGCCAGCCCTTCCAGAAGATCACGACCCAGGCGCTGATCGACATCGCCAGCAGCAGGGCGGCGACGCTGCGGGTGATGGCATCGCCCTGGGTCCAGAAGTTCTCGAAGCCGGTCATGCGCCGGTCCCGCGGCCCGGGCCATCGAGGCCGAGCACCTGCGCCATCCCGTACAGCCCGGCCTGGCGGCCGGCGAGGAACCGGGCCGCCCGCAGGCTGCCCTGGGCGTAGTTGGCCCGGCTCGACGAACGATGCGTGATCTCGATCCGCTCGCCGCCACCGGCGAACAGCACGGTGTGGTCGCCGACGATGTCGCCGCCGCGCAGCGAGGCGAAGCCGATGCTGCCGCTGCGCCGCGCCCCGGTGTCGCCGTGGCGCGCGTGGACGGCGTCGGCCTCGAGCGTGGTGCCGCGGGCCGCGGCGACGACCTCGCCCATCTGCAGCGCGGTGCCGCTGGGCGCGTCGACCTTAAGCCGGTGGTGGGTCTCGACGATCTCGATGTCATAGCTCTGGTCGAGCGCCCGGGCGGCGACCTCGAGCAGCTTCATCACGACGTTGACGCCGACGCTCATGTTGGGCGCCATGACGATCGCGATCTTCTCCGCATGGCCGGCGATCTCGGCCTTCTGCGCCGGGCTGAAGCCGGTGGTGCCGACGACGGCGTTGACCCCGAGCTCGCGGCAGACCGCCAGGTGCGCCAGGGTGCCTTCGGGGCGGGTGAAGTCGATCAGCACGTCGGCGTTGCCGAGGCCGGCGCGCAGGTCGGCGGAAACGGGCACCCCGCTCTTCTTGCCGAGGAACTCGGTCGCGTCCTTGCCGACCTCGGGCCCGCCGGCGACGTCGAGCGCGCCCGAGAGCGCCAGGTCCGGGCTCGCCGTCACCGCCTCGATCAGCGCCCGGCCCATCCGTCCCGAGGCGCCGGCGATGGCAACGCGCAGGCGACCGGCCGGGCCCGTCATGAGCGCGGCTCGAGCGGCGGGTAGCTGCGCTGCGGCGCCGGCGGTACCGGCTCCGGCGGCGGCGGCTTCACCGGCGCCGGCAAGGCCTTGAGCTGTTCCTCGGTGAGGGCGAGCGAAGGGGACGGGCCCGAGCCTTTGAAGGTGGCGATCGAGGCGATGAACTCGCGCTCGGCGGGAAGCGGCCCGCCGGTATCGATGCTTTCCAGCTTCTCGTCCTTGAACAGGACGACCACCCGGCGCAGCTGCGGCTCGGCGCCCTGGCGGCGAATCGTGAACACGTAGTCCCAGCGGCCGGCATGGAAGGGATCGGCGAGCAGCGGCGAGCCGAGGACGTCGCGGACCTGGGCGCGGGTGAGGCCGGGCTTGACCGCCGCCGCCTGCTCGCTGGTGATCACGTTGCCCTGCACGATCTCCATCTTGTAGGGCGTGAGCACGCCGCTGACGCCTTCGGAGCTCTGCAGCGACTGGCAGCCTGCCAACATGGCGATCGCGGCGGCGGCGAGTGAAAGGCGCAGCGCGCCGGCGCAGGGGGTTGGGAGAGTCGTCGTCATGGGGGTGTCGCCTGCGGCGATTCGCGGGCACCGGCAAGCTCGTATGATGAAACGATTCTATCGGCTCGCCCCGGCCGGACCCGCCCCATGACCCACGCCGACGAACTGAAGAACAGCGGCCTCAAGGCCACCCTGCCGCGCATCAAGGTGCTCGAGGTCTTCCAGAAGACCAAGCAACGGCATATGAGCGCCGAGGACGTGTTTCGGGCGCTGCTCGACGAGCACGCCGATGTCGGCCTGGCCACGGTCTACCGGGTGCTGATGCAGTTCGAGCAGGCGGGCATCCTCTCGCGCACCCACTTCGAGACCGGCAAGGCGGTGTTCGAGCTGAACGAGGGCAAGCACCACGATCACCTGGTGTGCCTCGATTGCGGCCGGGTGGAGGAGTTCTTCGATGCGGAGATCGAGAAGCGGCAGAAGGCGGTGGCGCAGGCCCGGGGGTTCGAGCTCCAGGACCACGCCCTGGCGCTCTACGCCGCCTGCACCAAGAAGAACTGCGAGTACCGGGGCAAGCGCTGAGCCGGCGGGCCGGCTATTCCGGCTTGCTCATGGCCTTGTGGTGGCGGGCGATGAACTCGGTATAGGTGTCGATGCCGCGCAGCTGCAGGATGGTGTTGCGCACCGCCGCCTCGACCAGCACCGCGAGGTTGCGTCCGGCATCGACCGCGATCACCGTCTTGCGCACCGGG
This sequence comes from Caldimonas sp., assembly GCA_036509055.1. GTDB lineage: Bacteria > Pseudomonadota > Gammaproteobacteria > Burkholderiales > Burkholderiaceae_C > Schlegelella_A. The sequence continues at coordinate 706 of DATCGH010000441.1, read as the reverse complement.
ACGTCGAGGATGTCCTCGTTCAGCGGCTCGTAGGGCAGGCGCTCGAAGTCGCGGTCCATGGTCGCCTGGCGGACCAGGTGGACGATCAGCTTCAGCCGCATCTTCCGCCGCACCGCGGTCTCGCCGAAGATGGCCTTGATGTCGAGCAGGCCGATGCCGCGAACCTCGAGCAGGTTCATCAGCAGCTCGGGACAGCGGCCTTCGAGCGCGGTCTGGGACACCCGGTAGAGATCGACCGCGTCGTCGGCCACCAGGCCGTGGCCGCGCGAGATCAGCTCCAGCCCGAGCTCGCTCTTGCCGAGGCCTGATTCGCCGGTGAGCAGCACGCCGATGCCGAGGATGTCCATGAAGACGCCGTGCCGGGTGGTGCGCTCGGCGAAGTGCTGGCTGAGGTAGCCGCGGACGAGGTCGATCACGTGGCCCGCCGACTCGCTGGTCACGAACAGCGGAATGTCGGCCCGGTCGCAAAGGGCGACCAGGCGATCGGGCGGCACCTGGGCGTCGGCGCAGATCAGCACCGGCGGGTCGAGGGTGACGATGCGCGAGATCCGCCGGTCGGTCACCTCGCCGGAGGCGTCGTTGAGGTAGGCGACCTCGCGCCGACCGACGATCTGCACCCGGTTCGGATGGATGTAGTTCAGGTAGCCGACGAGATCGGCGGCGGAACGGGCGTCGCGGACTGCGGCCTCGTCGAAGTGGCGCTCCG
>DATCGH010000440.1:0-2017 GCA_036509055.1 Caldimonas sp. | reverse complement strand
GCCTCACCCGACGGTTTGAAGACGATTCGCTGCCACCGGGGGATCACCGCCCTGGCCATCAGTCGATCAACCGATCTCGACCTGGGCGTAGCGAACGATCGACGCCGACCCGATCACCTGGGTGATGGACTGCTTGTCGTCCTTCGCGTACGGCTGGTCCAGGAGTGCGACATCCTTGTAGAAGCCGTTGAGGCGGCCTTCGATGATCTTCGGCAGGGCTGCTTCGGGCTTGCCCTCGTTGCGGCTGATGGTCTCCAGCGTCTGGCGCTCGTGCTCGACCACATCGGCCGGGACATCGTTGCGGCTCAGGTACTTCGGCCGGGCGAAGGCGATGTGCACGGCGATGTCGTGGGCGAGCTCTTGCGAGGCGTTGCTCATCTCGACGAGCACGGCGTTGACACCGCGGCCGCCCTGGATGTGCAGATAGCTGTCGAGGACGTTGCCCGGAGCCGCCTCGAAGCGCACGACCTCACCGAGCTCGATCTTCTCCTTCAGGGTGATCTTCAGGTCCTCGAGCTGGGTGGCCCGCTGGGCGACGGCGTCTTCGCCTTCGGCGATGACGAGCTTGGCCAAGGTCTCGGCCTCGCCCTTGAACTGATCGCTGCCGGCGACGAAGTCGGTCTCGCTCTTCAGCTTGACGATCGCACCGACATTTCCCTCGATGACGAGGGCCACGACACCCTGGTTGTTCTCACGATCGTCGCGCTTGGCGCTGGCGGCCAGACCCTTCTCGCGCAGCCATTGCTTGGAGGCTTCCATGTCGCCGTCGTTGGCCTCGAGGGCGCGCTTGGCGTCCATCATCCCCGCGCCGGTTGCCTGGCGCAGGCTCTGTACGTCTTTTGCTGTGAATGCCATTTCTGTGGGGTTCCTCTATCAGCCTTCGGTCTCTGTGCCTTCGGTGTTTGTCGCAGTGTCGGCCGCGACCGCTTCGGGTGCGGCGGTCTCGGGCGTGTCGGGCGTGCTGGTGGCGTCGACCGCCTCGGCTGCCTCGACGGCTTCGGCCGGCGCTGCTTCGACGGGCTCGTCGGCAACTGCGACGGCCGTGGCGGAGGAGGCCACACGGGCGTCGCGCTCGGCCTGCGCTGCGGCAGCCTGACGGCGGGCATCGGCCTGGGCGGCGGCGAACGCCGCCTCGTCCTCGGCGGTGCGCTTGGGCGCTGATGCAGCCTGCGGATTGCGCTTGCTGGCGATGAAACGACCCTCTTCGATCGCCTCGGCGATCACGCGGCTCATCAGCGCGTTGGCGCGGATTGCGTCGTCGTTGCCCGGAATCGGGAACTGGACGACGTCGGGATCGACATTGGTGTCGACCACCGCGATCACCGGGATCTTCAGCTTGTTGGCCTCGGTGACGGCGATGTGCTCCTTCTTGGTGTCGAGCACGAACACGGCATCGGGACGCTTGCTCATGTTGCGGATGCCGCCGAGGTTCTTCTGCAGCTTCTCGAGCTCGCGCCCGAGCAGCAGCGCTTCCTTCTTCGGCATCGAGTCGAACTCACCGGAGGTGCGCATGCGCTCGTACTCCTGCATCTTCGAGACGCGCTTGGCGATGGTCTCGAAGTTGGTCAGCATGCCACCGAGCCAGCGTTCGTTGACGTAGGACATGCCGCACTTCTCGGCGTAGCTGCGGACCGGGTCCTGGGCCTGCTTCTTGGTGCCGATGAACAGCACGGTGCCGCCGTTGGCGGACAGGTCGCGCACGAAGTTGTAGGCGGTCTCGACGCGGGTCAGCGTCTGCTCGAGATCGATGATGTAGATGCCGTTGCGCTCGCCGAAGATGAACCGCTTCATCTTGGGGTTCCAACGGCGGGTCTGGTGCCCGAAGTGCACACCGGCTTCGAGCATCTGTCGCATGGTGACGACGGCCATGATGGTTGACTCCTTCTCTGCGGTTGGCGGTGCCCATGCTTCTGGCGCCGAAGCGACCGCAGGCGAAGCAGGGCATGTCGAGTGAGCCACCAGGGTTGACGGCCGGTTGGGCATGTTATCGGCCGCCGACGACGTCACCCACCCCGGG
>DATCGH010000439.1:0-2498 GCA_036509055.1 Caldimonas sp. | reverse complement strand
GACGATCGACGCCGACCTCGCCGCCGCCGACCGTGCGCTGCGCTCCACCTACCTCGGCACCAACAACTACGACATGGGCGTGCTGATGGCCAAGCACCTGAAGGAGCTCAAGCCCAAGGGCGGCACGGTGTGCCTGCAGCTGGGCAACGTCGCGGCCGACAACATCAATGCCCGCGCCGCCGGGTTCCGCGACACGATCTCCGGCAAGAAAGGGATTGCCAAGCTCGCCGGCGATGGCGGCTGGACCGAGATCGCCGGCTGCCCGCTGTTCACGAACGACCAGATCGACCTTGCGAACCAGCAGATGGCCGACGTCTTCACCAAGAACCCGAAGCTCGATGCCTTCATCCTCGTCGGCGGCTGGGCGCAGTTCGGGCCGCAGGCCTACGCGCAGGTGACCGACCAGGTGATGGCCAAGCTCAAGTCCAAGGACCTGATCGTCATCGCCGGCGACACGCTTCCGCCGCAGCTCGACGCGCTCAAGGCCGGACGTAGCCACGCCCAGATCGGCCAGCGGCCATTCGAGATGGGACACCGCGCGCCGGCGGTGCTGATCGACCTGATCGGCGGCAAGAAGGTCGCCGACCCGCTGTACACCGGCCTCGACGAATGCACGCCCGCCAACCTCGGCAAGTGCCCGGCCAAGTAGCCGGATGGCGGCCGCGGTCCTCGAGCTCGAGGGGATCTCCAAGCACTTCGGGGCGATCCAGGCGCTGACCGACGTCTCGCTCGCGCTGCGCGCGGGCGAGGTCGTCGGCCTGATGGGCGACAACGGCGCTGGCAAGTCGACGCTGGTGAAGATCATCGCCGGCAACTACCCGCAGAGCGCGGGCACGATCACGCTCGAAGGCCGCAAGGTCGCGCTTCACAAGCCGGCCGACGCGCGCGCCGCCGGCATCGAGATCGTCTACCAGGACCTGGCCCTGTGCGACAACCTGAGCGCGGCCGAGAACGTGTACCTCGGGCGTGAGCTGGTGTTCGGTTTCGGGCCGTTGCGGGTGCTGAACTACCGCGGCATGTTCAAGCGCGCCGGCGAGCTGTTCGCCGAGCTGAAGTCGGAGACCCGGCCGCGCGATCTGGTGCGACGCATGTCCGGCGGACAGCGGCAGGCGGTCGCGATCGCGCGCACGCGGCTCTCGGACGCGAAGATCGTGCTCATGGACGAGCCGACGGCGGCGATCAGCGTGCGCCAGGTCACCGAGGTGCTGAGCCTGATCCGGCGCCTGCGCGAGCACGCGATCGCGGTGGTGCTGATCAGCCACCGCATGCCCGACGTCTTCGCGGTCGCCGACCGCATCGTCGTGCTCCGGCGCGGCGAGAAGGTGGCCGACAAGCCGATCGCGGCCAGCTCGCCCGAGGAGGTGACCGGCCTCATCACCGGCGCGATCGAGGCTGCCTGATGGCCCCCCCTTCGCTCGAGGAGACGATAGCCGGCCGCGTGCACGGCCACTGGCTGGCCTGGCTGGTCAACCAGCAGGTGTTCTGGGTCTCGATCGCGGCGGTCGTCGCGTTCGTCGTGCTGGCGCTCGCGAGCGACGTCTTCGCCACCCAGCAGAACCTGTTCAACGTGACGCGCAACTTCGCCTTCGTCGCCATCATCGCGATCGGGATGACGGCCGTCATCATCAGCGGCGGGATCGACCTCTCGGTCGGCGCGGTGCTCGTGCTGTCGGGCATGGTGATCGGGATGGCGATGAACGGCGGCATGTCGATCTGGCTCGCGGTGCCGCTCGCGCTGGGGGCGTCGCTCCTGGTGGGCGCGATCAACGGTGTGCTGATCGCGTACGTCGGCGTGCCGCCGTTCGTCGTCACGCTGGGCATGCTGTCGATCGCCCGCAGCCTGGCCATGGTGCTGTCGGACAACCGGATGGTCTACCAGTTCGGCCCCGACCAGCCGCAACTGCTGGCGCTGGGCGGCGGCTTCGTCGACCTGCCGCTACCGCTCGTGACGGCGGTGCGGATCCCGAACCCGGTGATCGTGCTGCTCGTGCTGCTGGTCGCCGCCGGACTCGTTTTCCGCTGGACACGCTGGGGCCGGCATCTGTTCGCGATCGGCGGCAACGAGGGCGCGGCGACGCTGACCGGGGTGCCGGTGAAGGCGACCAAGGTCAGCGTCTACATGTTCTGCAGCCTCACCGCGGGCATCGCCGGCATCCTGGAGGTCGGCTGGCTGGGCACGATCACGACCGGGCTCGGGCAGGGGATGGAGCTGACGGTGATCGCCGCCGCGGTGATCGGCGGCGCCAACCTCGCCGGCGGCGCCGGCACCGCGTTCGGCGCCGTCGTCGGCGCGGCGCTGATCGAGGTCATCCGCAACAGCTTGACGCTGCTGGGCATCAGCACCTTCTGGCAGGGCACGTTCGTTGGCAGCTTCATCGTCGTCGCCGCCCTCTTCGACCGCCTGCGCTCTCGCGGCGCCGAGTAGGCGCGCGGCCGCGGCACGGCTGCGGGCGATGACTCCATCCCGCACGTTGCGCCGCTGCGGGCCCGCCGATTGC
>DATCGH010000438.1:0-3896 GCA_036509055.1 Caldimonas sp. | reverse complement strand
CTAGGCCCGTGGCCGGGCCGGCGCGATCGCCCGGAGACAATCCGCCGATGACCACCGCTCCCCGGAACCCGTCACCCCGGATGCGCCGTGCGCCGGTCGCGCCCGAGCGCCCGGCGCGCGACCGCGAAGCGACCAAGACGCGCATCCTCGGCGCGGTCGGCGTCGTCCTCGCCCGCGACGGCTTCGGCGCCGTCGGCGTGAACGCCATCGCCAAGGAGGCCGGCGTCGACAAGGTGCTGATCTACCGCTATTTCGGCGGCCTCCCCGAGCTGCTGCGCGAATGGGGAGCGAGCGGGCGGTTCTGGCCGCGCGTCGCCGAGCTGCTCGGCGCCGACCCGAAGGCCTTTCATCGGCTGGCCGCGCCCGAGCGCTATGCGCGCTTCTTCGAGCACTTCATCGACGCCCTGCGCGAGCGGCCGCTGACGCTCGAGATCCTCGCCGCCGAGATCGTCGAGCGCAACGACCTGACGGCCATTCTGGAGTCCGAGCGCGAGGCCTGGGGCGAGGAGGCGAGCCGGCTGCTCGCGGCCGGGGAGTTCGCGCGCCGGCCCGCGCTGCGCGGCCTGACGCTGCTGCTGGTCGCCGGCGTGCAATACCTGCTGGTGCGCAGCCGCAAGATCCGCATCTTCGGCGGCGTCGACCTGAAGAAGGACGCCGGCTGGGACGAGCTGAAGGCATCGATCCGCCTCACCGCACTCGCAGTGATCCGCTAGGGCATACGACGAGAAATCCGCGAGCAGCGGATACTCGGGACATGACGCCGCAAGATCGAGACGCGCGCCAGCTGCAGGAGCATCTCAGAGAGTTCTACGCAGGGCACATCGACCGCCATGCCGTCCGCTCGGCGGTGATGGACGTGGTGCTGGCGCGAATCGGCTGCCAGCGGGTCAGTTTGTGGAAGTTCGAGGGCGATCCGGGCCATCTCAGCCTGCTCTGCTTCGCCGCCAAGACCGCCGCCGGCGATCTCGACTTCGTCGAGAAGCGCCTGGCCCAGAGCGAGTACCGGGACTACTTCAATGCCCTGATCGTGCGCGGCACCTACGTCGCCAGCGATGCCCTCGCCGCCCCGGCGCTGCAGCCGATGCGCGAGAACTACCTGGTTCCCAACAACGTCCTCTCCCTGCTCGACGCCGCCTTCATGCTCAACGGCCGCGCCTACGGCATGGTCTGCTGCGAGGAGACGCAGACGAGGCGTGACTGGCGCGTTGGCGACGTGTCCGCACTGCGCGCCATCGTCACCAGGCTGGCGTTGATCATGTCGGGAGCGCCGGAGTCGGTGCTGTGGACCACGCCCTCGCTGCCGCTGCAGTCGATTGCGGACCGTGTGCCGCAGGCCCGGATCGAGCAACGCGGCGCGGCCAGGAAGGGCTGAGCCCCCATTGACGGCGACGCGTCGGCGGGCGCACGCTCCGCCACCATGCAAGCCCCCCGGAACGCCTCCCAGGGCCGCGGCGTCTTCAAGGACACGGCCAAGGCCGGCGAGCTGCTGCAGAAAGCCGTGGACCAGGGGGAGCCGAACGCCATGGTCTTGCTCGCCGGGATGTATCAACGGGGCGATGGCAAGCCCCAGGACTCGGCTCGCGCCGCGCGCCTGTACCGCGACGCCCTGGCGCTTCCGGGGCTGTCGCAGCGCCATCGCGAGATCGCGCAGGCCGCGCTGGCGACGAAGTCCTGAGCCGCCCCGCGGCGCGGCGCCGGGCGCGATTGGCGGATACTGACGCCCCTCTTCGCCATCTCCGACGCAAGGACCGATCGCCATGGGCGCCACCGAAGCATTCGCCAGCACGGCCGAGATCGGCCATTACGTCGACGGGCGCCGCGCCGTCGGCAGCAGCGGCCGGCGCCAGCCGGTGTTCAACCCGGCCACGGGCGCGGTCTCCCGCCAGGTCGCGCTCGCCTCCGTCGAGGAAGTCGCGGCCGCGGTGGCTTCGGCCAAGGCGGCGGTGCCGGGATGGGCCGAGACGCCGCCGCTGCGCCGGGCGCGGGTCCTCAACGCCTTCCTCGGCCTGCTGAACGAGCATCGCGACACCCTCGCGGCGATGATCACCTCGGAGCACGGCAAGGTGTTCAGCGATGCCCAGGGCGAGGTCACGCGCGGCATCGACATCGTCGAGTTCGCCTGCGGCATTCCGCAGTTGCTCAAGGGCGACTACACCGAACAGGTCTCGACCGGCATCGACAACTGGACGATGCGCCAGCCGCTCGGCGTCGTCGCCGGCATCACGCCGTTCAACTTCCCGTGCATGGTGCCGATGTGGATGTTCCCGGTGGCGATCGCCTGCGGCAACAGCTTCATCCTCAAGCCGAGCGAGCGCGACCCGTCGCCCTCGATCTTCATGGCCGAACTGCTGCAGCAGGCGGGCCTGCCCAAGGGCGTGTTCAACGTCGTTCAGGGCGACAAGGTCGCGGTCGATGCGCTGCTCGTCCATCCCGACGTCAAGGCGCTGAGCTTCGTCGGCTCGACGCCGATCGCCCGCCACATCTACGAGACCGGGGCGAAGCACGGCAAGCGGGTGCAGGCGCTCGGCGGCGCGAAGAACCACATGGTGGTGATGCCCGACGCCAACCTTGAGCAGGCCGTCGACGCGCTGATCGGCGCCGCCTACGGCTCGGCCGGCGAGCGCTGCATGGCGATCTCGGTGGCGGTGCTGGTCGGCGACGTCGCCGACCGGATCGTGCCGCTTCTCGCCGAGCGGGCGACGAAGCTCATCGTCAAGAACGGCATGGAGACCGACGCCGAGATGGGGCCCCTGGTCACGAAGGAGGCGTTGCAGCGGGTCGAGTCGTACATCGCCTCGGGCGTGGCCGACGGCGCCACCCTCGCCGCCGACGGCCGCGGCCATGCAGTCGCCGGCCACGAGCAGGGCTTCTTCACCGGCGGCACGCTGTTCGACCATGTCACGCCGCAGATGAAGATCTACCGCGAGGAGATCTTCGGGCCGGTGCTCTCCTGCGTGCGCGTTCCCGACTTCGAGTCGGCGCTCAAGCTGATCAACGACCACGAGTTCGGCAACGGCGTCGCCTTCTTCACCAGCGACGGCAACGCCGCCCGCGAGTTTGCGCGCCGGGTCGAGATCGGCATGGTCGGCATCAACGTGCCGATCCCGGTGCCGATGGCCTGGCACGGCTTCGGCGGCTGGAAGTCGAGCATGTTCGGCGACACCCACGCCTACGGCGAGGAAGGGGTGCGCTTCTACACCCGGCAGAAGAGCGTGATGCAGCGCTGGCCGGCCTCGACGCCCAAGGGCGCCGAGTTCACGATGCCGACCTCGAAGTAGCGCTGAACCGGCGGGCCGCGCGACGCCGCCTCAGCGGCGCGGCTCGTCCGGCAGACGCCAATCCACTTGCGTGCCGTCCCGGGCGACCCGCACCTGGCGGCGCTCGGTCCGGCCCGCAAAGCTGGCGTCCACGGCGTAGTCGCCGGGGGCCAGCTTCAGCATCAGGATCGGTCCGGCCTTGTCGACACCGACGATCTTGGCGCTGCCCTGGCTGACGTCGACATGGTCGGCGACTGCGTACGCGCCACCCGGTTGGCTGAAGACGATGCGCAGCGGGAACGCGCTGCGCTGCGCCGTCATCGCCGCCCGTTCCTCTTCACCGGCGCCGCCGCTGACGTACTCGACTTTGCCGGCGCGCTGCACTGCCGGCGCGGTCTGCGCCAGCGCGGCGCAGGTGACGATCAGCGCGAGGCCGAGGCCCAGGGCGATGCGGGTTTCCGGGTTTCGGCGTTCACGGCTCTCTCCCGGCAATGAGGATCGCGCGAAGGTAGGCGGCGCGAGGCGGCGCCACCATCGGTGCCGGTCGCGGAACCCTGTCGGAAGTCTCCCACCCCGGTCGCGGGGTGCGACCTCAGCTGCCGATCACACCGCCGTCGAGCTTGCGGATCACCACCGTCG
>DATCGH010000437.1:0-4663 GCA_036509055.1 Caldimonas sp. | reverse complement strand
CCATCACCCTGGACCACCGAGGCTCCCCATGGATCTAAGAAAGCTAAAAACCCTTATCGACCTCGTATCCGAGTCCAACATCTCTGAACTCGAGATCGCCGAAGCGGACGGCAAGGTCCGGATCGTCAAGGCGGCGGGGGCGATCGCGGCCCCGGTGCACGCGGCCCCTGCAGTGGGGCATTCCGTTCCCGGATCGCCCGCCGCGGCCCCGGCGACGCTGCCCCCGGTGGCGGAGGCCAAGGTCGAGAGCGGCCACATCATCAAGTCGCCGATGGTCGGCACCTTCTATCGCACCGCCAGCCCGGGGGCCGACCCCTTCGTCGAAGTCGGCAGCGTGGTCAAGGTCGGCGAGCCAGTCTGCATCATCGAGGCGATGAAGATCATGAACGAGATCGAGGCCGATTCGGCCGGCACGATCCGCGAGATCCTGTGCGAGAACGGCCAGGCGGTGGAGTTCGGTCAGCCGCTCTTCATCGTCGAATGAGCGCGCAGCCCTTCGCCGCCCGCCCTCGTTCCTGTCCGCCCCTGAGACGATGTTCAAGAAGATCCTGATCGCCAATCGCGGCGAGATCGCCCTGCGCATCCAGCGGGCATGCCGGGAAATGGACGTGAAGTCGGTGGTCGTCTACTCCGAGGCCGATCGCGACGCCAAGTACGTGAAGCTGGCCGACGAGGCGGTCTGCATCGGCCCCGCCGCCTCGGCACAGAGCTACCTCAACATGCCGGCGATCATCGCCACGGCCGAGGTCACGGACGCCGAGGCCATCCACCCGGGCTACGGCTTCCTCTCGGAGAACGCCGACTTCGCCGAGCGCGTCGAGCGCAGCGGCTTCGTCTTCATCGGCCCCACGCCCGACGCGATCCGCACCATGGGCGACAAGGTCTCGGCCAAGCAGGCGATGGTCAAGGCCGGCGTGCCCTGCGTCCCGGGCTCCGAAGGCGCCCTGCCCGACGATCCGAAGGAGGCGATCCGGGCGGCCCGGGCGATCGGCTACCCGGTGATCATCAAGGCCGCGGGCGGCGGCGGCCGCGGCATGCGGGTCGTGCACACCGAGGCGGCGCTGGTCTCGGCGGTGCAGATGACCCGGGCCGAGGCCGGGGCGGCGTTCGGCAACCCGGCGGTCTACATGGAGCGGTTTCTGCAGAACCCGCGCCACATCGAGATCCAGGTCCTCGCCGACACGCACAAGAACGTGCTCTGGCTCGGCGAGCGCGACTGCTCGATGCAGCGCCGGCACCAGAAGATCATCGAGGAAGCGCCCGCGCCCGGAATCCCCCGCCGAGCGATCGAGAAGATCGGCGAGCGCTGCGTCGCGGCCTGCAAGCGGATCGGCTATCGCGGTGCCGGCACGTTCGAGTTCCTGTTCGAGAACGGCGAGTTCTTCTTCATCGAAATGAACACCCGGGTCCAGGTGGAGCACCCGGTAACCGAGTGGGTGACCGGCATCGACATCGTGCAGCAGCAGATCCGGATTGCCGCCGGCGAGAAGCTCACGACCGCGCAGCGCAACGTGCAGTGCCGCGGCCATGCGATCGAGTGCCGGATCAATGCCGAGGATCCGTTCAAGTTCACGCCCTCGCCGGGCCGGGTGACGATGTGGCATCCGCCGGGCGGCCCGGGGGTGCGGGTCGACTCGCATGCCTACACCAACTACTTCGTGCCCTCGAACTACGACTCGATGATCGGCAAGATCATCGTCCACGGCGACACCCGCGACCAGGCCCTGGCGCGCATGCGCACCGCGCTCTCGGAAACGGTGGTCGAAGGCATACAGACCAACATCCCGCTGCACCGCGAGCTCATGGTCGACGCCAAGTTCATCGAGGGTGGCACCAGCATCCACTACCTCGAAGGCTGGCTCGATCAGCACAAGCGCTAGGGCCTGTTGGCGATGCATTCGCTGACGGTGCTGGTCGGGGCGGCCTCGGCCGACGCGCTCTCGGACCTGCTCACGGACGATCACGGCGCGCTCTCGGTCTCGATCGAGGATGCCGATGCCGGCAGCCCCGACGAGCGGCCGGTGTTCGACGAGCCCGGCATCGATCAGCGCGGCGGCTGGCGCCGGGCCCGACTCAGCGCCCTGTTCGGCGAAGAGGCCGCGGCAACCTCGGCGGCGGCGGCGCTCGCCGCCAGCGAGCTCGGCCGCGACGCGCGGATCGAGTCGATCGCCCCGGTCGACGAGCGCGACTGGGTGCGACTGACGCAGGCGCAGTTCGGCCCGACCGAGATCGAGCCGGGCTTCTGGATCGTCCCAACCTGGTCCGTGGTCCCGACGGATGCCCGTCGCGTGATCCGGCTCGACCCGGGCATGGCGTTCGGCACCGGCACGCACCCGACCACCCGGATGTGCCTGCGCTGGATCGCTCGCCGAGGTTCGGGCCGGACGCCACTCTGGCCGCGCGTGCTCGACTACGGCTGCGGCTCGGGCGTGCTGGCGATCGCCGCCGGGCTGTTCGGCGCCGGAGCGATCGACGCCGTCGACATCGACCCGGCTGCGGTGGAAGCGACCGTCGCCAACGCTTCGGCCAATGCGGTGGCGGTGCGCGCCGGCACGGCCGACAGCCTCGGCAGCGGCAGCTTCGACCTGATCCTGGCGAACATCCTGGCGACGCCGCTCAAGCTGCTGGCGCCCTTGCTCTCGACCCGGCTCGCGCCCGCGGGCACGCTCGTGCTCTCCGGGATCCTGGGCACGCAGGCCGCAGAGCTGCAGGCCGCCTATTCGCCCTGGCTCCCGCTCGATGTCGCGGACGAGGACGACGGCTGGATCCTGATGACGGGCCTGCGGCCTTCCCCGGACCGCGTGGCATGATTTCGCGATGAGCCTGGCGACGCGCTGCACCTCGTGCGGAACGGTCTTCCGCGTCGTGCAGGATCAGCTCAAGGTCTCCGAAGGCTGGGTCCGCTGCGGCCGCTGCGATGCGGTGTTCAACGCGCTCGAGGGCCTGTTCGACCTGGGCCGGGACTCGCCGCCCGAATGGAATGGCGGGCCGGCACCCACGCTTTCGGCCGGAGCGGCACCCGGGGACGAGTTGACGGATATCGGTGTCGATGTCTATTTCGACCCGCCACCGTCGCCGTCGCCGTCGCCGTCACCTTCGCCCCCGCCAGTGCGCGCTCCAGCGCCGGCGACCCCGACCGCCACGGCGACCCTCGCGACCACGCCCGTGCCGGCAACCACGCCATCGGCTGCGGCGGCCGGCGAGGACAAGGTGCATTCGAGCTCGTTCCCGTCGACGGCACCGGCGGCGTTCGAGGACCTGCTCGCCGACCCGATCGATGCCCATCTCTTCAGGAAGCGCGGCCCCGTCGTCGACGCCAAGGTCGACGAGCGCGACCGGCTCGAGTTCTCCGACGCCCGCTTCGATTCCGACCTGTTCGCCGAGAACGGCTCGCCCGACGAGGACGATTCGAGCGAATCGCCGGCAAGCGGTGCCGTCGACCTGCCGCTCGAGCGCGCCCACCAGCAGCCCGACTTCCTGCGCCGCGCCGAGCGCAAGGCGCGCTGGCGCAGCGGCCCCGCGCGCGTCGCGCTCTTCGTCGGCAGCGCGATGGCCGCGGCGGCGCTGCTGTTGCAGGTGGGCCATCATTTCCGCGACACCGCCGCCGCCCGCTGGCCGGCGGCCCGGCCGGTTCTCGTCGCCTGGTGCAAGCTCGCCGATTGCGTCCTCGAAGCGCCGCGCCGGATCGACGACGTGCTGGTCGACAGCACCGCGCTCGCCCGGGCGATCGGCCTCGACGCTTTCGTTCTTTCGGTGACGCTGAAGAGCCGCAGCACGCTGCCGCTCGCCATGCCGTCGGTCGACCTCAGCCTCACCGACGGCAACGGCCACCTGGTCGCGCGCCGGGCCCTGGCACCGCGCGACTTCGGCGCCGCCAGCGTCCTGCAGCCGGGCTCGGAAGCGCCGCTGCAGATCATGCTCAATGCCGGTAGCGCCCGCGTCACCGGCTACACGGTCGAGATCTTCTATCCCTGAAACCCCGGCGCCGACCACGCGCCTTTCTCCGGAGCTTGCATGGCCACCCTGATCTGCGGATCGCTCGCGTTCGACAGCATCGCCACCTTTCCCGGCCGGTTCGCCGACCAGATCCTGCCGGAGAAGCTGCACATCCTGAACGTCTCGTTCCTGGTGCCCGGGCTGCGCCGCGAGTTCGGCGGCTGCGCCGGCAACATCGCCTACAACCTCGCCGCTCTCGGTGGCGAGGCGGTGGTTGTGGCCGCGGTCGGCAGCGACGGCCTCGGCTACGTCGAGCGCCTGCGTGCCTGGGGTGTCGCCACCGAGGCGGTGCGCCCCATCGCCGACGCCTTCACCGCCCAGGCGTTCATCATGACCGACCTCGACAACAACCAGATCACCGCCTTCCACCCCGGGGCGATGCAATCGGCGCACGAGATCGACGTGCCGGCGCGCGCCGACCTGGCGCTGGCGATCGTCGCCCCCGATGGCCGCGAGGCGATGCTGCGCCACGCCGCCCAGCTCGGCGCCGCCGGCGTGCCCTTCATCTTCGATCCGGGCCAGGGCCTGCCGATGTTCGACGGCGCCGAGCTGCGTCGCTTCGTCGAGCAGGCGAGCTGGGTGGCGGTCAACGACTACGAGGCCGAGATGCTCGCCGAGCGGACCGGCATGACGCTCGAGGCGATGTCGCGCTCGCACCTGCGCGGCA
>DATCGH010000436.1:0-7747 GCA_036509055.1 Caldimonas sp. | reverse complement strand
TCGGGCTGGTCGGCTTCGGCGGCATCGCCGCCGAGACGGCGCGGATGGCGGCCGGCATCGGCATGCGGGTGCTGGCCTGGAACCGGACGCCGAAAGCCCATCCCGGGGTCGAGTTCGTCCCGATCGAGCAACTGCTGGCCGAGAGCGACGCCGTCTCGATGCACCTGCTGCTCAATGACGAGACCCGCGGCTTTCTCTCGCGCGCGCGGATCGCGGCGATGCGCCGCGGCGCCCTCTTGGTCAACACCGCGCGCGGCGCGCTGGTCGACGAGGCGGCGATGATCGAGGCGCTGGCCTCGGGCCAGCTCGGCCACGCCGCGCTCGACGTGTTCGAGGTCGAGCCGCTGCCCGCAGACCACGTGCTGACGCTGCTGCCGAACGTCACGCTCTCGGCGCATTCGGGATTCCGCACCCCCGAGGCGAACCAGCGCCTGGTCGAGGCGGCGTTCGATCACTGCCGGCAGATCGTCGGCAAGACGGCGACCTAAAAGTCGTACTTGACCCGCATCGTGAACATGTTTCCCCGCCGGGCGTCGATCTTGCCCGCGAGGTAAGCCGCCTGCCAGTGGACCTTGCCCGGCCCGAGCGGCAGCGAGCCGAAGAGGGCCGGGCCGGCACGATGCGACTGCTGGTCCTGCGGCAGCCAGTCGTTCCAGGGACCGAACTCGCCGAAGCCCTGCGCGCCGAGGTGCAGCCAGCGGTTCCAGCGGTAGCGCAGCTGCCACTGGTAGCTCAGCTCGGTCGGCCCGGCGAGCGAATTGAAGCCGCGTTGGAAGAAGAGGTTGAAGTTGAGCTGGGTCCGGTCGATGTCGGTCTGGAACACCGGGCCGATCTCGAGCGCGTAGCCCGAGGCCGGGTTCTGCGGCCGCACCAGCTGGGTGTGCACCGCCAGGTCGAAGGGGTACTGGCCCTGGGTCAGCAGCACGTCGTTCTGCCAGTTCAGCGTTTCCAGCCGGGTGGGAAACTTCGACGAGGTGATCCAGCTCGCGAACAGCTCGGTGTACCAGCGGCCGTTGACGTTCCAGCCGAGGCCGGCCTCGGGCCAGAGGACGGTCAGGTTGCCGGCGTCCGGCTGCGCCGTCCAGTAGCGGAAGTCGAGCGTCACGACGCCGGGGTCGTCATAGACGGTGACGACGTAGTAGCCGGGGTTGACGACGCCCGCTTCGGCGCCGCCGGCGGCGACCAGCGCCAGGGCGACAACGGCAAGGCTGCGCAGGAAGGCGCCGAGCCGCATCAGTGCAGCACCGCGCTGTCGCCGGCACGCGTGACCCGCAGCGCCGCGGCGGCGGCCGACCATTGCAGGAACTCGTCGACCGGCATCGGCCGGCCCATGTAGTAGCCCTGCGCCAGGTCGCAGCGCAGCTCGCGCAGCATGTTCCAGACCTGGACGTTCTCCACCCCCTCGGCGACGACGGCGATGCCGAGGTTGTGCGCCAGGTCGATGGTCGAGCGGACGATGACCGCGTCGTCAGCGTCGGTCTGCATGTCGCGGATGAACGACTGGTCGATCTTCAGCTCGTCGACCGGCAGGCGCTTCAGGTAGGCGAGCGACGAGTAGCCGGTGCCGAAGTCGTCGATCGAGAGCTTGAAGCCGATCGCGCTCAGCCGGTCGAGCGTGACCAGGGCGCGCTCGGGGTCGTCCATCATCGCGCTCTCGGTGATCTCGAGGCAGAACGCCTTGGCCGGAACCCGGCGACGCGCCAGCACCGCCTCGAACTTCTGCGCCAGGTCCTGGTCGAGCAGGTCGCGGGTCGAGAGGTTGACCGAGAGCACCAGCTCGACACCCTCGTCGCTCAGCTGGCCCCACTGGCGCGCGGCCTCCTCGAACACCCACATCGTCAGGGTGTGGATGAAGCCGCTCTGCTCGGCGAAGGGAATGAATTCCGCCGGCGACACCAGGCCGCGCTGCGGATGCTGCCAGCGCACCAGCGCCTCGGCGCCGGCCACCAGCCCGCTCTCGAGCGCGAGCTTGGGCTGCAGGTAGAGGCGCAGCTCGCCTTGCTCGACCGCCTGGCGCAGCTCGGTGATCAAGGTCAGCATTTGCGCGCTGGCGACGTCGACCGAGGGGTCGTACAGCAGCGGCCCGCTGCCCCGGCTCTTGGCCGCGTACATCGCCACCTCGGCGCGGTTGAGGAGCGCATCGCCGTCCTCGGCATGCTGCGGCCAGCAGGCGATGCCGATCGCCGCCCCCATGTCGACGTTGTGCTCCTCGAGCGCGAGCGGCGCATGGAACGACTGCTCGATGCGGCGCGCGACCGAAAGCGCCAGCTCGGGCTCGCCGGCGCGCAGCAGGATGCCGAACTCGTCGCCGCTCAGCCGGGCGACCAGGTCGCCCTCGCGCACCAGCTGGCGATTGAGCCGCTCCGCCACCTGCACCAGCAGCAGGTCGCCGATGCGGTAGCCGAGGACATCGTTGACATGCTTGAAGCGGTTCAGGTCGAGCATCACGATCGCCACCGAGCTGCCCGGCGCGGCCGCGGCGATCGCCTCGTTCACCGCCTGGCGAAAGCGCGCCCGGTTCGGCAGGCCGGTGAGGCTGTCCCAGTAGGCGAGCTTGAGGATCTGCGCCTGGTTCTCGGCGATGTTCTGGCGCATCCGCTCGAACGACTGCGACAGCTCGCCGATCTCGTCGTCGCGCTGCAGGCCGAGCATCGGCGTGCGGTAGTCGCCGCGGCCGAGGCGCTCGGCGGCATCGGCCAGGCCGCGCAGCGGCGTGGTGACGCGGCGCGCGGTGAAGAAGCTGCCGAAGGCGAAGACGACGATGCCGAGCAGGGTGATGCCGATCAGCGCCAGCTGCAGGTCGCGCGGCAGCCGCACCGCCTCGTCGACCGAGAGCGAGACCAGGGCGCGGACGCCGGCGGCGGTATCGGTCTCGCGGCCGACGCCGAGGGTGCGGGCGCGTACGCCGAGCTCCTCGCCGCCGACGGCGACGCTGCTCATCGCCGCCTCGCCGGTGTCGTCGAGCCAGGGCTGGCTCGCGAGGCTGGCAGCGCGACCGGCGTCGAGGCTGGTGAGGCTCACCGCCCACGGCTCGGTCGCGGAGGCGCGCGCCAGCAGCGTGAGGTCGAGCGCCGCCAGCCGCTGCATGTCGGCGATGAGCTGGCCGTCGAGCGGAAAGTCCATCAGCACCCAACCGACGATCAGGGGCGCGCGCACCGGCACCAGCACCGCCTGGTAGGGACGTCCGGCACGCAGGGTGATGACGCTCGCCTGGCCCGAGGCGGCCGACTGGGTCGCCAGCCGCTCGGCCAGGGGAATGAGGTGGCGGGCTTCGCTCGAGGTCGTCGCGCGCAGGCTGAAGTCGGTGGCGAGCAGGGCCACTTCGGTGGCGCCGATGCGGGCGCCGTGGTTGGCGAGCACCGAGACGATCGTCTCGGCATCGTTCGAGGCGACCGCCTCGCGAAACCCGTAGTCGGCGGCGAGCAGCCGGGCGCCGTGGAGCAGGGTCTGGGCGCGGCGGTCGAGCAGGTTCTGCAGCAGCCGCTCGCCGGCGCGAAGCTTTTCTGGCAGCACCCGATGCGCGTGCTCGGCCAGGCTCGCGCGCAACGCCATGAAGCTCGCCACCTGCACCGCCAGCAGGAGGCCGAGGAACAGGACGACGATCCGCCCGCCGATCGAGCGCTGCCACCAGGGGCCGCGGGCGGTCATCGTCCCGGCCCGACGATGGCGAGCGCGGCCCGCTGCTCGACGTCGGCGCTGCCGACCGTGAGCGCGCTCGAGGTCGGGGGCGAACCCTCGGCGAGTGACGAATGCCAGACCCGCAGCTGGTAGTTGCCGGGCGGCACGCCCTCGATCCGCGCCTTGCCCGAGGCGGCGCTGCGAGCGTAGTGGGGCGTGTCGACCACCACCACCCAGGCCACCATCGGGTCGTGGATGTTGCAGCCGAGGACCGCGATCCCGGGCTTGTCGAACACGATCGGCGCGTTCGGCACGCCGGCGTAGAGCTTCAGCTCGAAGGTCTTGACCGGCGAGAACGAGTAGACGTGGTGCCGCACCGTGTCGTCGTTCGGGAACGAGACGGGCGTGCCGACCGTCACCACCGAGACCTGCGGCGCGAACTGCCGCTTCACCTGCGCGATCTGCACCCCGGCCAGCGGCGCGACCGGCAACTTTCCGGCGACCGGCTCGAGCATGACGACGGCGTCGTGCAGCGGCTTGCCGGCCGGATCGCTGACGAAGACGCTGACCGAGGCCGCCTGCACTCCGCCGGACGCGGCGGCAAGGGCGAGGGCCGTGGCAAGGGCGGGCAGGCGGCGGGGCACGGGGGCAATCTCGGATCGGACAGGCGGGATCGGCCGGAGAGGACGGTCTCCGTCGAACGTCTCGATGTCGGCCGATTCCGGGCCGACTTGAACGCCGCAGCCGGCTTGGGGACGGAGCGCCGGCATTCCGCCACGCCCGGGGCGAGAGACTAGGCTGGGACTTCCATCTCGCGCAGGTCGCGGCCGCGCGTTTCGGTGCAGTAGCGCAGCACCAGCGCCAGGGCCAGGACCACCGGCAGCAGCGTCAGGGCCGCTCCGAGCGCCAGGCCGGGGATCAGGCCGACGAGGCCGAGCGCCTGCGCCGCCAGGCCGCCGGCCTTGGTGCAGGCGGCCACCCAGCCGGTGGCCCGGCCGCGGATCCGCAGCGGGTAGCTCTCGGCCGCATAGGGCAGCAGCATGGCGATGATGCCGTTGATGCCGACGATCAGCACCGCGACCGGCAGCACCGGGCTGGCGTTTCCCGGCGAGGCGATCTCCAGGTAGATGATGCCCACGAGGCCGAGCGCGGTGAGGACGATCGAGCCGATCAGCGCCCCCTTGCTGCTCCAGCGGCCGTAGAGCGCGGCGGCGACGAACACCGTCGGCACGGCGATCAGCGCCGAGGCCGCGAGCAGCTGGCTGGACAGGGCCACGCTGTAGCCCTTGGCGACGAGCAGCGCCGGCATCCACAGCAGCAGGCCGAAGTTGATCAGGCCCCAGGCGATCGCGGCGATGCTGAGGGCCCAGGTGCGCGCCACGTAGCTCCGCGGCAGGTGGGCGACGGTGGCGAGCGTGCCCTCGACTTTCTCGGCCGCGGCGACGCCGACATCGCGCACCGTGCAGCCGAACTTGCGCAGCACCGCGTGGGCCTCGGCGACGCGGCCGATGGCCAGCAGGAACTTGGGCGACTCGGGCACATAGGCGTTGAGGAAGATCAGGATCAGGCCGGTCGGAAGGTTGAGGAACCAGAGGACGCGCCAGCCGAAGATCGGCTGCAACCAGGCCGAGCAGGCGCTCGCCGCGAGGTAGCCGCCGACCGCGCCGAGCCCGCCCACCAGCACCAGCGCCCAGCCGCGCTGCTTCGAGGGCATGGTCTCGGCGAGCAGCGCGTAGGTCACCGGCAGCATGCCGCCGGCGGCCGCGCCCATGAGGAAGCACATGCCGACGTTCCACCACAGCGAGGGCATGGAGCCGCAGATCGAGGTGCCGACGAACATCACCGCCGAGAGCAGGATCGAGGCGCGCCGGCCGTAGAGATCGGCGAGCCAGCCCCAGAGCACCGAGCCGACGACCGTGCCGCACAGGGCCGCGAACGGCAGCCACGCGACCGTCGCCGACGACACGGCGTACTCGGTGCGCATGCCGGGAACGACGAAGCCGAGGCTCGCCGGCTTCATCACGTCGATGACGAGGGCGATCGTCAGCACGATCATCAGCCGCCAGTGCGCCCGGCCCAGCGGCGCGTCCTCGGGCGCGGTGATCGCCAGCGCATGCGCCGGCCCGGCAACGGCAGGGTCGAGCTTCTTCGGCAGCAGGCCGTAGCCGGCGACCGCCAGCCCGACGACGATCAGCGCCATGCCCCAGAGCATCTCGGCGTCCATCGCCATGTCGGCGAGGCGAAAGCCGTCGGCCCGTCCCATCCAGAACATCGGCAGGTGCAGCAGCACGCCGATCGTCACGGCGACGCAGCCGGCGGCGAAGGCCAGGAGATGGCGGCGGTCGGCGAGGACGGCGGGGATCGCGGCGGTCAGGGAATTTCCTTCGTAACGACGGGCGCGCAGAGTCTAAGGGGCGCTTCCAAGGCCGCGCGCTGTAGGTGGATGCCGACAGCACCATGGGCAGACATCGGCTTGAATCGGGCGGCCCGCTGGCGCGACCATGAAAGATTCCTTCAAGAGGGAATGTTCCATGCCCCACGCCATCTGGAAAGGCGCCATCAGCTTCGGCCTCGTCTACGTGCCGGTGGCCCTCTATCCCGCCTCCGAGGAGAGCGGCATCGACTTCGACTGGCTCGACAAGCGCACCCACGACCCGGTCGGCTACAAGCGGATCAACAAGCGCACCGGCACGGAGATGAAGAGCGAGGACATCGTCAAGGGCATCAAGCAGGACAACGGCGACTACGTGATCCTCGGCGAGGACGAGATCCGCGAGGCCTACCCGAAGTCGATGCAGACGATCGCGATCGAGGCCTTCGTCAGGGCCGGCGAGATCTCCTTCACCCAGCTCGAGCGGCCGTACTTCACCGCGCCGGTCGGCAAGGGCGACAAGGTCTACGCGCTGCTGCGCGAGGCGATGCGCGAGGCCGGCGTCATCGGCATCGCCAGGGTCGTGCTGCACACCAAGGAGCGGCTGGCAGCGCTGATTCCCGACGACGAGGTGCTGATGCTCAACACCATCCGCTGGGCGAGCGAGATCCGGTCTCGCGACGCGCTCGAGTTCCCGCCCGCCGGCAAGGGCAAACTGAAGGAAGCCGAGCTGAAGATGGCGCGCCAGCTGATCGGTGACATGACCTCGCCGTGGAAGCCGGAGGCCTACGAGGACAAGTTCACCGCCGCGATCCACGCCCTGGCGGCGCAGCGGGTCAAGGCCGGCGACACCGAGAAGGTCACGCCGGTCGAGACCGACGAGGTGCCGTCGGCGAGCAACGTCGTCGACCTGACCGAGTTGCTGCGGCGCAGCCTGGATACGCGCAAGCCGCCGGCGACGGCGGCGAGGAAGGCGGTAGCAGGCAACGGCGACGGCAAGGGCCACGCCGGCAACGGGGCGAAGGCGAAGGGCTCGGCAGCGAAGCGCGCGCCGCGCAAGCGCGCCGCCGGTCGGGCGGTGTCCGCCGGCGGGGCGGCGAAGAAGGCCTCGCGCCAGCGCGCCGCCTGAGCCGTCGCCGCGGCGGCCGTCCCGATCCCACTAGGATCGGGCATGCGCTTCGGCCCGGTCGCCCTGCTGCTCCTCCTCACCCTCGCCGCTGCGGCACGGGCCGACGACGACGAGCCGAGGACCACCCCCTACCGGCCGAGCGTCTCGACGCCGGCGGCCCTGTCCGCGCCCGGCTGGCTCGAGATCGAGGCCGGCTGGCAGCACAACCATGCCGACGACAGCCGGCGCGACAGCATTCCGCTCAGCTTCAAGGTCGCTTTCGATCCCGACTGGGGCATCCGCCTGGGCAGCGAGGCATGGGTGCGGCAACGCTCGGACGCCGGCGAGCGGAGCGGCTTCGGCGACACCAGCCTCGTCCTGAAGCGCCGCTTCGGCATCGACGACGACCAGGCCTTCGGCCTGGAGGGAAGCGTCACCGTGCCCACCGGCAAGAACGGCATCGGCTTCGGCAGCGGCAAGCCCGACTACGCGATCAACGCCATCTACAGCGGTGACTTCGGCGCCTGGCACACCGACGTCAACCTGCTGGCGGCGCGGCTCGGCCAGCCGGACCCGGGCGCGTCGCGGACGCTGTGGATCTTCGCCGCCTCGCTCTCGCGCCAGCTCGACGATCGCTGGGGCGTGGTCGG
>DATCGH010000435.1:0-2740 GCA_036509055.1 Caldimonas sp. | reverse complement strand
TGGGCGAGCGGGTCGAGGACACCTTCCTGATCGACGGCTCGGCGCTGCAGCAGAACAAGCTGCAGCTGCAGATCGAGAGCGAGATGCTCGACGCGATCAGCGCCTGAGCGAGTCCGGACTCCGGTGTCGCTGATCCCCATTACCGCGTCCCAGGCGCTGAAGCGCCTCGATTCCTTCAGCGCCATCGTCGACGCACGCTCCGAAAGCGAGTTCGCGCTCGATCACCTCCCGGGGGCAGTCAACTGGCCTTCGCTGAACGACGCCGAGCGCGTTTCGGTCGGCACCGAGTACAAGCAGGTGTCGCCGTTCGCCGCGAGGAAGCGCGGCGCCGCGCTGGTCGCGCGCAACGTCGCGGCGCATATCGAGCGTCACGTGCTCGAACTGCCGCGCGACTGGTCGCCGCTCGTCTACTGCTGGCGCGGCGGCCAACGAAGCAATTCGCTCGGCCTGGTACTCAGCCAGATCGGCTTTCGCGTCCACCTGCTCGAAGGCGGCCACCAGGCCTTCCGCCGCGCCGTCGTCGCCGCGCTCGAGGCTCTGCCCGCGACTCTCTCCTTCATCGTCATCTGCGGCACCACCGGCTCGGGCAAGAGCCTGCTGCTGCGCGCACTCGCCGAGCGCGGCGAGCAGGTCCTCGACCTCGAGGCGCTCGCCAATCACCGCGGGTCGGTGCTCGGCCTCGTGCCCGGCGAGACGCAGCCGTCGCAGAAGGCCTTCGACACCGCGGTCTGGGACGCGCTGCGCCGGCTCGATCCGGCGCGGCCGGTGTTCGTCGAGAGCGAGAGCGCGAAGGTCGGCGACCTGCGCGTGCCGCCGGCGCTGACCGAGTGGATGCGCGCCTCGCCGTGCGTCTGGCTCGATCTGGCGATGGATGCCCGCGTCGCCCTCCTGATGCGCGAGTACGACTTCTTCGTCCGCGACGTGGTCTCGTTCTGCAGCCGCCTCGACGCATTGCGTGTTCTTCGCGGCCACGAAACCGTCAACGCCTGGCAGGAATCGGCGCGCGACGGCCGGATCGAGTCGGTCGTGCGCGACCTGCTGGCCTCGCACTACGACCCGATCTACCTGCAGTCGATGGGCCGCAACTTTCCCGGCACGACGGCGCTGCTCGCCGACATCGTCTGGGACGGCAGCGACCCGGGGTTGGCGGCGGCCGCGGCCAAGGCGGCGGCCGCGGCGTTCAGCCCATGTGCAGTCCGCCGTTGACCGAAAAGTCGGCGCCGGTGGCGAAGCCTGATTCGTCCGAAGCGACCCAGGACACCATCGAGGCGATGTCCTGCGGCGTGCCCAGGCGCTTGACCGGGATGCCGGCGACGATCTTGTCGAGCACGTCCTGCCGGATCGACTTGACCATGTCGGTGGCGATGTAGCCCGGGCTCACGGTGTTGACCGTGACGCCCTTGCTCGCCACTTCCTGGGCCAGCGCCATGGTGAAGCCGTGCATGCCGGCCTTGGCCGCCGAGTAGTTGGTCTGGCCGAACTGGCCCTTCTCGCCGTTCACCGAGGAGATGTTGATGATGCGGCCCCAGCCGCGCTCCACCATGTCGTCGATCACCTGCTTGGTGACGTTGAACAGGCTGGTGAGGTTGGTCTCGATCACCGCGTCCCAATCGGCGCGCGTCATCTTGCGGAACATGCCGTCACGGGTGATGCCGGCGTTGTTCACCAGCACGTCGACCGGGCCGTGCTCGGCCCGGACCTTGGCGAAGGCATCGACGGTCGACTTCCAGTCGCCGACGTTGCCGACCGAGCCGTGGAACTCGAAGCCGAGCGCCGCCTGCTCGCCCAGCCACTTGGCATGGTCGCGGCTCGGGCCGCAGCCGGCGATGACCTTGAACCCGTCCCGGTGCAGGCGCTGGCACAGGCTGGTGCCGATGCCCCCCATTCCTCCGGTGACGTAGGCGATCTTTCCCTTGCTCATCTTTCGAGGCACATCGCGACACCCATGCCACCGCCGATGCACAGCGAGGCGATGCCCTTTCTGGCGTTGCGCTTGCCCATCTCGTGCAGGAGCGTCACGAGGATGCGGCAGCCGGAGGTGCCGATCGGATGGCCGATCGCGATCGCCCCGCCGTTGACGTTGACCTTGCTCGTGTCCCAGCCCATCTCGTTGTTGACCGCGCAGGCCTGCGCCGCGAACGCCTCGTTGATCTCGAGCAGGTCGAGGTCCTGCGGCTTCCAGCCGGCCCGCTGCAGCGCCTTCTGCGACGCCGGCACCGGGCCCATGCCCATGAAGGCCGGGTCGAGGGCGACGGTGGCATAGCTGGCGATGCGGGCGAGCGGCGTCAGGCCGAGCTGCTGGGCGCGCTGCGCGGTCATCACGATCACGCCGGCGGCGCCGTCGTTGAGGCCCGAGGCGTTGCCGGCGGTCACCGAGCCGGCCTTGTCGAAGGCGGGCCGGAGACCCGCGAGCGCTTCGGCGCTGGTCTTCTTGTTGATGAACTCGTCGGCGGCGAAGACGATCGGGTCGCCCTTCTTCTGGGCGATCGAGAACGGCACGATCTCGTCCTTGAAGCGGCCGCCTTCCTGGGCCGCGGCCGCCTTCTGCTGCGAAGCCAGGGCGAGCGCGTCCTGCTTCTCGCGGCTGACATCGTACTTTTTGGCCACGTTCTCGGCCGTGATGCCCATGTGGTACTTGTTGTAGACGTCCCAGAGGCCGTCGGTGATCATCGAATCGACCATCTTCCAGTCGCCCATGCGCTGGCCCTCGCGCGAGCCGAGCAGCACGTGCGGCGCCAGG
>DATCGH010000434.1:0-2485 GCA_036509055.1 Caldimonas sp. | reverse complement strand
GCGGTCCTGACGCACAAGCATCCGCACTATCCGGATATCCATCACCGTCACTTGCATCCGCACTAGGCGATGCCTTCGCGCCTTCCTGGCGGAGCCCGTGGCGCACCGGCAGCGCGCGTGGACGGCACAAGCTAGCCTAGGCGCATGGACTCCCTCGTCGCCGCCGCCTCCCGCGCCCTTGCCGCCGGCGATGCGCTCGGCGCCCTCAAGCGCGTGGCCCTGCGCGACGACCCGCCGGCCCTCGCCTTGCGCGGCATCGCCATGGCCCAGCTCGGCGAGCATCCGCGGGCGCGCGAGCTGCTGCGGCGGGCCGCGCGCGGCTTCGGCACGCACGAGGAGATGGCGCGCGCCCGCTGCGTTGTCGCCGAGGCCGAGGTGGCGCTCGCGATGCGCGATCTCGGCGGCTCGCCGCGCGCGCTGGCGGCGGCAGCGGCCGCGCTCGACGCGCGCGCCGACCATGCGAATGCGCTGCAGGCGCGGCTCATCGCCGCCCGCCGGCTGCTTCTGCTCGGCCGCCTCGACGAGACCGCGCTGGCGCTCGCGGCGCTCGAGGCGGCGTCCGCGGCGCTCGAGGGACGCGCGCTGCCGCCCTCGCTGGCGGCGGTGATCGCGCTGGCCTCGGCCGAGCTGGCCTTGCGGTCGCTCCGGATCGATGCCGCCCGGGCCGCGCTCGCTCGCGCCCACGAGGCCGCCGAGCGCGCCCGGGTGCCCGCCCTGCAGGCCGAGGTCGACGAGGCGCAGGCCGCCTTGCAGCGACCCGCCGCCCGTCGTCTCGCCGCGGGCCGGGAACAGACGCTCCGGCTCGACGAGGTCGCCATCCTGCTGGCCTCCGACGCCCTGCTGCTCGATGCCTGCCGCCGCGGCCTGCGCGCCGGCCAGACCTGGCTGCCGCTGGCGCGCCGCCCGGTGCTGTTCGCCCTGGCGCGTGCGCTCGCCGAGGCGTGGCCGGGCGACGTCGAGCGCGAGGCCCTGATCGCGCACGCCTTTCGCACCCGCCACCCCGACGAGACGCATCGCGCCCGCCTGCGGGTGGAGATCGGCCGCCTGCGCCGGATCGTCGCCCCGCTCGCCGGCATCGATGCGACCGCGCGCGGCTTCATGCTCCGGCCGCGCGAAGGACGCAGCGTCGCCGTGCTCGTGCCGCCGATCGACGGCGACGAGGCGTCGCTGGTGGCGCTGCTCGCCGACGGCGCGGCCTGGTCGACCTCGGCGCTCGCCCTCGCCCTCGGAGAGAGCCAGCGCACGGTGCAGCGCGCGCTCGTCGAGCTCGAGGGCGAAGGCCGGGTGCGTTCGATCGGGCGGGCGCGCGCGCAGCGCTGGCTGGCGCCGCCGCTGGCCGGTTTCACGACGATCTTGTTACTCCCCGCTTCGCTGCCGCTCGACTAGATTGCCTTCACCGCGCCGAACGGCGCATCCATGAAGACAGGAGCCGGCATGAGCCACCCCATCACCGCCGACAAGCACAAGGCCGACGTCCCCGTGCGGCCGGCCGAGATCGTTCGCGAATACGGACCCTTCGCGGGCTCCGACAAGGTGGCCGGCGTCAGCCATGACGGACGAAACGTCTGGGCCGCGCTCGGCGCCTCGCTGGTCGCCTTCGACCCCGCCAGCGGCGAAACCACGCGCACCCTCGACCATGCCGCCGACGCCGGCACCGCCTTCGACGGCAAGCACCTCTGGCAGATCTCGGAGGCGCGCATCGACAAGATCGATCCCGCCACCGGCGAAGTGCTCGCCTCGATCCCCGCGCCCGGCCAGGGGTCCGACTCGGGCCTCGCCTGGGCCGAGGGGAGCCTGTGGGTCGGGCAGTACCGCAGCAAGCAGATCAAGCAGCTCGACCCGGCCACCGGCAAGGTGCTGCGCACGATCGACTCGAACCGCTTCGTCACCGGCGTGACCTGGGTCGAGGGCGAGCTCTGGCACGGCACCTGGGAGGGCGACGAGAGCGAGATCCGCCGCCTCGACCCGAAGAGCGGCGCCGTGCTCGACCGCCTGGCGATGCCACCCGGCATCGGCGTCAGCGGGCTGGAGTCCGACGGCGCCGACCTGTTCTACGCCGGCGGCGGCAACAGCGGCAAGGTCCGCGCCGTGCGCCGTCCCAAGACCGCAAATTCATGATCGACCACTACCGGAGCATCATCCTCATGAACACCACCATCGCCGAAGCCGCCGCCGCTGCGGCCACCGCCCCGAAGCACGCCGTCGTGCCTGCCGACCTCTGGGTCGCCGAGCGCAAGGCGCTGCTCGCCCGCGAGAAGGAGCTCGTCCACCTCCAGGACGAGGTCGCCCGCGCCCGCCGCGAGCTGCCCTGGGAGCGCGTCGCCAAGGACTATGTCTTCGATGCGCCCGAAGGCCGGCGCTCGCTCGCCGACCTGTTCGAAGGCCGGCGCCAGCTGCTGGTGCAGCACTTCATGTTCGGCCCCGGCTGGGAGCACGGCTGCCCGAGCTGCTCGTACATGGCCGACCACACCGACGGCATGCTCGT
>DATCGH010000433.1:0-2747 GCA_036509055.1 Caldimonas sp. | reverse complement strand
GTCTTCACCGTGATGCTGACCCGCGGCGGCGCCGTCCGCTGGTTCAAGGTCACCCGCGACGCCGAAGAAGCCCTGGGCTCCGACGGCGCGTGAAGCGCCTGCGCTTGCTCGGCGAAATCGTTGGCATCGCGCTGCTCGGCGGCGCGCAGACGGTCGCTTTCGTCCACCCCGCGCTCTGGCCGCTGCAGCTGCTGGCGATCGCGCTCCTCGCCTGGCGGGTGGGCGGCGCTTCGCCCCGCAAGGCGGCTCTCCTCGGCTGGGCCTTCGGCACGGCCTGGCTCTGCGCCGGCACCTGGTGGATGTACGTCAGCATGCATCGTTACGGCGGGCTGTCGGCCGGGCTGGCGGCGCTGGCGGTGTTCGCCCTTTGCGCCTTTCTCTCCCTGTACCTCGCCGCGGCGATGGCGGCGGTGGCGCGCTGGCGCCGCCCGGCGGCGCTGCCGTCGGCGGCGATGTTCGCCGGCGCCTGGCTGCTCGCCGAGCTCGCCCGGGGCGTGATCTTCACCGGCTTTCCCTGGGTGGCGAGCGGCTATGCGCACGTCGATTCGCCGTTCGGCGGCTTCGCGCCCTGGGTCGGCGTCTACGGGCTCGGGGCGATCGTCGCCGGCGTGGCGGCGGCATTCGGCTTCAGCCGGCCCGGCGCCGCCCGCACCTGGCTCGCCCCCGCGCTGCTGCTGGCGGCGACCCTGGCGCTCGGCGCCGTCGCCGGTCGCATCGACTACACCCGGCCGACCGGCTCGCTCTCGGTATCGCTGCTGCAGGGCAACGTCCCGCAGGAAGAGAAGTTCGCCATGCGCCACGTGCGCCAGGCGCTGACTGCGACCGTGGCGCAGCTTGTGGGCGCCGGCGGAGAGCTGGTGATCGGCCCGGAAACCGTCATCCCGCTCCTGCCCGCCAGCCTCGACCCGGCCGTCTGGCAGGACCTGCTCGAGCGCTTTCGCCAGCCCGGACGCGCCGCCCTCATCGGCCTGCCGCTCGGCAACGAGGAGCTGGGCTACACCAACTCGGCGGCCGGGATCTCGGCGGCGACCGCGGCCCTGCCGGGCGGCTTCTACCGCTACGACAAGCACCACCTGGTGCCGTTCGGCGAGTTCATCCCGACCGGCTTTCGCTGGTTCACCGAGCTGATGCACATTCCGCTCGGCGACTTCAACCGCGGCCGCCTGAACGCGCCCTCGTTCGTCGTCCATGGCCAGCGGGTCGCGCCCAACATCTGCTACGAGGACCTGTTCGGCGAGGAGCTGGCGGCGCGCTTCGTGGCCGAGGATCAGGCGCCGACGATCCTCGCCAACCTCAGCAACATCGGCTGGTTCGGCAAGACGATCGCCGTCGCCCAGCATCTCGAGATCTCGCGGATGAGAAGCCTCGAGCTGCAGCGGCCGATGGTCCGCGCCACCAACACCGGCGCGACGGCGGTGATCGACCACCGCGGCGTGGTCCTGAAGTCGCTGCCGCCGTTCGAGCGCGGCACCCTCGACGCCAGCGTCGAAGGGCGCAGCGGCCGGACGCCGTTCGCCACCTGGGCCGGCACCCTGGGCCTGTGGCCGCTGTTCGCGATCGGCGTGGCGACGCTGCTCGCTGCCGGCCTCGGCCGGCGTGGCGCAAGCCGCCCCTAAAATCCCGCCTCGTCGCAGAGCTCGCCCACGTCGGGACGGCCCGCCGAGATCCCCCGCCCGATGCTCTCGTTCCAGGACATCATTCTTCGCCTGCAGGCCTACTGGTCGAAGCAGGGCTGCGCCCTGCTCCAGCCCTACGACATGGAGGTCGGCGCCGGCACCAGCCACACCGCGACCTTCCTGCGCGCCCTCGGCCCCGAGCCGTGGAAGGCAGCCTACGTGCAGCCGAGCCGCCGGCCCAAGGACGGCCGCTACGGCGAGAACCCGAACCGCCTGCAGCACTATTACCAGTACCAGGTGGTGTTGAAGCCCGCCCCGGCCGACATCCTCGATCTCTATCTCGGCTCGCTCGAGGAGCTCGGCTTCGACCTGAAGACCAACGACGTCCGCTTTGTCGAGGACGATTGGGAGAACCCGACGCTCGGCGCCTGGGGCCTCGGCTGGGAGGTCTGGCTGAACGGCATGGAGGTGACCCAGTTCACCTACTTCCAGCAGGTCGGCGGCATCGAGTGCCGGCCGATCACCGGCGAGATCACCTACGGCCTCGAGCGGCTGGCGATGTACGTCCAGGGGGTCGACAACGTCTACAAGCTGAAGTGGACCGACGAGCTCAGCTACGCCGACGTCTATCACCAGAACGAGGTCGAGCAGAGCACCTACAACTTCGAGGCGAGCGACGTCGAGTTCCTGCTCGTCGCCTTCGCCGCGCACGAGCGCCAGGCCAAGGCGCTGATGGACAAGTCGCTCGCCCTGCCGGCCTACGAGCAGGTGCTGAAGGCGGCGCACAGCTTCAATTTGCTCGACGCGCGGGGCGCCATTAGCGTCACCGAGCGCGCCGCCTACATCGGCCGGATCAGGAACCTCGCGCGCAGCGTCGCCCAGAGCTACCTCGACAGCCGGGCCCGGCTCGGCTTTCCGATGGCGCCCAAGGCCTGGGCCGACGAGGTCAAGGCCTTGCTCGACAAGCAGAGGCCGGCGGCATGAGCCCGGGCCCGACCCCCCGCGACCTGCTGGTCGAGCTGTTCGTCGAGGAGCTGCCGCCGAAGGCGCTGAAGCGGCTGGGCGAGGCCTTCGCCGCCGGCTTGGCCGACGGCTTGAAGAAGCGTGGCCTGGCCTCGGCCGGGTCGGTGG
>DATCGH010000432.1:0-2544 GCA_036509055.1 Caldimonas sp. | reverse complement strand
CCCGGCGTTCAGCGCCCCCGCTTCGCTGGCGGGCAAGCCCTTCACCTACTCGTTGAAGGACGGCCTGGCCAAGGGGCCGGTGGTCGTCTACTTCTATCCCTCGGCCTACACCGTGGGATGCAACGTCCAGGCGCACGAGTTTTCCACCCAGGCCGAGCAGTTCGCCGCCGCGGGCGCCACGGTGATCGGCGTTTCGCTCGACAGCATCGAGCGGCTGAACGAGTTCTCGGCCGACCCCGCCTATTGCGCCGGCAAGCTAGCGGTCGCGTCCGATGGCGACGGCAGGATCGCGCGCTCGTTCGGCCTCAAGGTGAGCGGTGCGAAAAGCGGGGCGATCGACACGCGCGGCAAGGAGATCGACCACGGCTTCACCGAGCGCACGACCTTCGTCATCAAGCGTGACGGGACCATCCTCGGAGCGGTGGGCGGCGTATCGCCGGAAGCCAACGTCGCCCGGGCGCTGGAGCTGGTGCGGACGCTGGCAGCGCCGCGCTAGTCGCCGTCTTTCGCGGATCGGCCTCGCGCGGCGCGGCCGCGCTCGGCGACCCTTGGCATCCGGAAATCCGCAGAGCCCGCGACCAGGCCGCGGATCTCGTCCATCAGGGCGCGCGCACCGGGCGAGGGCGAGCATCCGCGGCGCTGAGCGATGCCGATCTCCCGGCGCGTCGCGTCGAGCGGGAAGTCGAGCACGACCAGCGTTCCGTCGCGGACCTCGTAGCGCAACTGGTGCGCCGAGATCGCCGTCACCATGTCGCTCTCGAGAAGAAGGCCGCGCAGCACCGCGAGGTCGCCGGTCTCGACCGCCGGGATCGGCGGTGCCTGCCGGGCGGCCAGGAAAACCTGTTCCAGAAGATCGCGTGCGGGCGCGCCGCGTCGCGACAGCACCCAGGTGGCCCGGCGCAGCAGGGGGTAGTCGATCCGGGCACGGGCCAGCGGATGGCCGGCGCGGCAGATCAGTGCCATGCGGTCCTCGAACAGCGGCTCCTGCTGCAGGTCTTTCGCGGCCGCGCCGCTGCGCAGCGCGCCGAGGATGAAGTCGATGTCGCCGCTGCGCAGCGACGCCGCCAGCGTGTCGTACGGGCTCTCGTCGGTGGTGACGTGCAGGTTCGGGTGCCGGGCCAGGAGCGAGGCGATGGCCAGCGGCAGCACCTGCGTGCGACCGAGCGGCAGGGCGCCGACGCGAACCCTGCCTTGCAGCCGGCCCTCGCTCGCGGCGATGTCGGGGACGATGTGGCGCAGCTCGGCCAGCACCCGCTTGAAATGGAAGGCGACGATCTCGCCCGCGACCGTGGTGCCGAGGCCGCGTGCCGAGCGCTCGAAGAGGTCGAGCCCGAGGCGGCCTTCGAGATCCTTCAAGGCCGCGCTGATCGCCGGCTGACTGAGGCCGAACTCGCTCGCCACCACCGCCATGCTGCGCCGGTCGGCCAGGCTGGCGATGACGGCGAGGCGGCGGCCATTGAGGATCGAGGCGAACAGCGAGTGGCCGTCGCTCGACGCCATGACGCCGGCACGCGCCGCCAGCTGCTCGCGGGCCGCTTCGAACTCGCGCTCGATGCGCCGCGCCCGCGCCAGCACCAGCTCGCCGTCGCTGTTGATCGCCATGCCGCGGCTCCGGCGCTCGAAGAGCGGCCGGCCGAGGTTGCGCTCGAGCTCGGCGATCGAGCGCGTCACCGCCGACGAGACACGACAGAGCGCTGCGGCCGCGCCGGCGATGCTCCCCGCCGCGGCCACCGCCGACAGCGCGTGCAGGTGGCGCAGGTTGATGGCAAGGGCCGAGCCGTCGAGCCGTTCGGGTTCGCCTTGCGGTCGCTGCGGAATCACGCCTCCAATCTCGTCTCGCGTGTCGTGGCTGTCTACGCCGGGTTAACCCGATCACATAAGAAAGTCTGACGGCAGCCAAGAGCGAACTCACGCCGCGCGGAATGTCCCGTGGCGACACTGGCGCATGGCCATCTTCGTCGGCGGCATCGCCGCCTCGCACACGCCCACCATCGGCTTCGCCTTCGATCGCGACAAACGCGACGACCCGGTGTGGGCGCCGATCTTCGCCAACTTCGCGCCGCTGCGCACCTGGCTCGAGCAGAAGCGGCCGGACGTGCTGCTCTTGGTCTACAACGACCATGTCACCTCGTTCTTCTTCGACCACTACTCGGCGTTCGCGCTCGGCGTCGGCGAGCGCTGGGCGGTCGCCGACGAGGGCGGGGGGCCGCGCGACCTGCCGCCGATCGCCGGCGATCCGAAGTTCGCGCCGCACCTCGGCCGGTCGCTGACCGCTGACGAGTTCGACCTCTCGTTCTTCCAGGACCGGGCGCTCGACCACGGCTGCTTCTCGCCCCTGTCGATGCTCTTGCCGCATGAAGGCGGCTGGCCCGCCCGGCTCGTGCCGCTGCAGGTGGGCGTGCTGCAGTTTCCGATTCCGACGGCGCGGCGCTGCTTTCGGCTCGGCCAGGCGCTGCGCCGCGCGATCGAAACCTATCCCGAGCCGCTGCGGGTGGCGATCGTCGCCACCGGCGGGCTCTCGCACCAGGTGCACGGCGAACGCGC
>DATCGH010000431.1:0-6527 GCA_036509055.1 Caldimonas sp. | reverse complement strand
GCGGGCGAGCTTTCGGGACGGTTGCGCTCGCTCGCGGAGATGCCGGTCGGCACGAAGAACGGGCAGAGCACTGAAGCGCTGATCTGGTCGGTGACCAGATGCAGGTCCTGGTAGAGCGTCTCGCTCATCGACACGACCGCGTGCTTGCTGACGTTGTAGACGCCCATGTTGGGCGGATTGAGCAGCCCCGCCATCGAGGCGGTGTTGACGATGTGGCCCTCGTAGGCCGGATCCTTGGCGGCGGCCGCGAGCATCATCGGCGTGAAGACGCGGATGCCGTGGACCACGCCCATGAGGTTGACGCCGATCACCCACTCCCAGTCGGCGAGCGTGTTCTCCCAGATCAGGCCGCCGGCGCCGACACCGGCGTTGTTGAAGACGAAGTGCGGCGCGCCGAAGCGCTTCTCGACAGCCCGCCCCAGGGCCTCGACCTCGGCCGCCTTGCTGACGTCGAGCCGTTGCGCCAGCACCTCGGCGCCGAGGCCTTCGATCTCCGCGGCGGCGCGCTCGAGCGCGTCGGCCTGCACGTCGGCCATGACGACGTTCATTCCGCGCCGGGCGGCGATGCGCGAGGTCTCGAGGCCGAACCCGGAGCCGGCGCCGGTGATGACGGCCGTGCGGCCGGTGAACTGCTTCATGGAGGGTCTTTCTTGATGGCCTTGACGTGGAACCCGACGCGCGGGAAATGGACATGGACGGTGCCGGCGCGGTCGTCGACGCGCTCGACGACGACTTCGGTCGCGTCGAGGCCGACCAGGCTGCCGACCACCTCGTCGTGGGCGTAGTCGGCCGGTGTCACGCCGACGGTCGTGCCGGCGGCGAGGCCGGCGTCGGCGTCGACGCGGCAGGGCGCGAACGACGCCCTCCCCTTCGCCAGCGCGATCGCATCGGCGCTCGTCATCTTCTCGGAGGTGCCGTGGCCGAACGCCGCGACCCGCGCGTACCAGACGTCGACGCGCCGGTAGCCTTGGAGATGCGCCGCCACCGGCGGCGCGCGACGCACGAACCAGATCGATTGCGCCGCGGAGAAGTCGGCGATCGACGGCAGCGCGCCGAGGAGGAACGGGCGGTCGTCGGCGAGCAGGTGCTCGAGCCGGCCGAGGTAATCGTGGAAATGCGCCGCCAGGTCGTGCAGCGGCGCCCGGCGAAACCCCGGCGACATCGCCGCACGGTCGGCGCCGAAGGCCTTCACCGCTTCCGGCGGCATGCCGGCGAAGAGGTGCGCCGCGCCCGCCGGCTGCATCGTGAACGGGACCGCGGTCCAGAAGAACGACTGGTCGGCCCACTGGGCGACGATCGCCGCCAGGCCATGGGTGGATTCGGGATAGAGCGGCGGCTCGGGAGCGATGCGGTCGATCACCCGGCACATCAGCGCCGAATCGCAGTAGATGTCGGCGCCGATCTGCATGAAAGGAGTGCGCCGGTAGCCGCCGGTCAGGGCGACCACGTCGGGCTTGGGCAGCATGACCGGCACCATCACCGAGCGCCAGTGCATGCCCTTCATGCCGAGGACCAGGCGCACCTTCTCCGAGAACGGCGAGGTCGGGTAGTGATGGAGGACGAGCTCGTCCATGGCGTCAGTCGAGCTCAGGCCAGACGGACCAGCTGCTTGCCGAAGTTCCGGCCCTTGAGCAGGCCGAGGAAGGCCTCGGGCGCCGCCTCGATGCCCTCGGCGATGGTCTCGCGGTACTTGAGCTTACCGGCGGCGACCAGCGTGCCGAGCTCCTTCAGCGCTTCCGGCCAGACCTCCATGTGCTCGCTGACGATGAAGCCCTCGACGCGCAGGCGCGACAGCAGCAACAGCTGCGGCTGCTGCATCGGGATCGGCTGGCCGTCGTAGCCGCTGATCATTCCGCACACGGCGATCCGGCCGAACGCGTTCATCCGCGCCAGGGTCGCGTCGAGGATCGGCCCACCGACGTTCTCGAAGCAGCCGTCGACGCCGTCGGGCGTCGCCGCCTTCAGCGCCGCGTACATGGCCTTGCTGTCGGCATGCGCCTTGTAGTCGATGCAGGCGTCGAATCCCAGCTCGCCGGTGACGTAGGTGCATTTGTCAGCGCCGCCGGCGATGCCGACCGCGCGGCAACCGCGCGCCTTGGCCAGCTGGCCGACGGCGCTGCCGACGGCGCCGCTGGCAGCGCTGACGACGATCGTCTGGCCCGCCTTCGGCTCGCAGATCTTCATCAGGCCATACCAGGCGGTGACACCGGGCATGCCGACCGGGCCGAGATAGGCCGAGAGCGGAATCCGGCTGGTGTCGACCTTGCGCAGCAGCCCCGGCGCGGAGCCGTCGACGAGCGAGTACTGCTGCCAGCCGCCCATGCCGACGACGCTGTCGCCCGGCTGGTAGCCCGGATGCTTCGAGGCCAGCACCTCGCCGACGGTGCCGCCGCCCATCACCTCGTTCAGCGGCTGGGGCTTGGCATAGCTCTTGGCGTCGCTCATGCGCCCGCGCATGTAGGGATCGAGGCTGAGGAAGCGGTGGCGCACCAGCACCTGGCCGTCGACGGGCTCGGCCACCTTCGTCTCGACCAGGCGGAAGTTTGCCGCGCTCGCCTCGCCCTCGGGGCGCGACACGAGATGGATCTGCTTGTTGGTCCGGTCCGCCATGACGGGTTCCTCTTCAATCGGATGCTTCGGTGCGCTGGATGCGCTTGCCGCCCGCGGGCAGCCCCTTCAGGAACTTGAACGTGCCGGTCGAGTGGGCGAGCAGCTGGCCCTCGGCGTCGACCACCGAGGCCTCGCAGAACGCGAACGAGACCGTGCGGTGCAGGCGCCGACCGGTGGCGACCAGACGGCCGAGGCCCGGCCGCATGAAGCTCGTCTTCATCTCGATCGTCACGACGCCCGAGCGCTCGGCCACGCCGTCTTCGCCCGGGCTGCGCGCCGCATGGGCCATCGCCACATCGAGCAAGGTCATGGTGACGCCGCCGTGGGCCACGCCCCAGGAGTTCTCGAGCTCCGGGCGCAGCGCGAGCGCGATCTCGGCCTCGCCCTTCTCGAAGCGCAGCAGCTCGAAGCCGAGCAGGTCGACGAACGGGATCTCGACCTTGAACTTCATCGACAAGCCTTCAAGCGGCGATGATGGCGGAGACCCCACCGTCGATCGGCAGGACCTGGCCGGTGATGTGCTTGCCGGCCTGAGAGGCGAACAGCAGGGTCGCGCCTTTCAGATCGTCGTCGTCGCCGATGCGCAGCAGCGGCGCATGGCCGGCCAGAGCCTTCTCGCCGATGCGCTCGATCGTGCCCTTGGTCATCTTGCTCGGGAACATGCCGGGCGCCAGCGCATTGACGTTGATGTTGTACTTGCCCCATTCGCCGGCGAGGGTGCGGGTGAAGTTCACCACCGCCGCCTTGCTGGTGTTGTAGGCCACCATCGACATGTCGGCGCTGTTGCCGGCCAAGCCGGCGATCGAGGCGACGTTGATGATCTTGCCGCTCTTCCTCGGGATCATGCTGTGCTTGCCGATCGCCTGGCTCATCAGGAAGATCGAGCGGATGTTGAGGTTCATCACCTTGTCCCAGGCCTCGAGCGGATGATCCTCGGCGGCCGCGCCCCAGGTGGCGCCGGCGTTGTTCACGAGGATGTCCACCTGGCCGAGCCGCGACATCGCGTCCTGCGTCACCCGCACGATCTCGCTCGGCTGGCTCATGTCGGCGGCGATCCAGAGCGCCTCGATGCCGCGCTCCTTCAGGTGCCCGGCCGATTCCTCCAGGTCGCCGGCCTTGCGCGAGGTCAGCAGGACGCGCGCGCCGGCCTCGCCGAGCGCCTCGGCGATCTGCAGGCCGAGGCCGCGCGAGCCGCCGGTGACGAGCGCGGTCTTGCCGGTGAGGTCGAACAGCTGGCGAACGGGGGTACTCATGGAAACTCTCCTCGAAAAAAGATGAAGGGGGTCAGCCGTCGGTGCGGTCGGACATCCGCGAGCGGACGTAGATCAGCACCGCCCCGGCGACCGCGATGACGAGGCCCGCGACCAAGATGCTCCAGCCGTAGTCGAGGCCGCCGCGGGACAGGGCCACGCCCAGCCCGAAGACGAGCAGGCCGCCGTAGACCAGCACCCAGACCAGAGTCTCGATCCGGCCGGCCGAGAGCCTCAAAACCAGTCCTCGGCCATCGTCCGGCAGGTGTCGTCGCGGCGCTCGACGACCCCGAGCCAGGCACCGATCTTCGGCAGCTCGTAGTGGAAGAAGAAGCGGCAAGCGGCAAGCCGGCCGCGCTGCGCCGCGTCGTCAACCGAGGCGGCAGCGCAGATCGCCACGTCGAGCCAGACCCAGGCGAGGACGACATGACCGAAGGCCTGCAGATACGGCGTGGCGTTGGCGAGCGCTTCCTGGGGCGAGCCGGTTTCCCAGGCCGCCCGCGTCGCCGCGACAAGCTGCCCGACCGCGCCGGCGAGCTCATCGGCGTGCGCCGCCAGCGGCTTCACGTCCCGGGCACGCGCGATGGTGGCCTCGATCGTCTCGCAGAGCCGCGTCAGGCCGGCGCCGTCGCCCATCACCACCTTGCGGCCGAGCAGGTCGAGCGCCTGGATGCCGTGGGTCCCCTCGTGGATCATGTTGAGGCGGTTGTCGCGCCAGTACTGCTCGACCGGGAAGTCGCGGGTATAGCCATAGCCGCCGAGCACCTGGATCGCCAGGCTGTTCGCCTCCAGGCACCATTCGCTCGGCCAGCTCTTGGCGATCGGCGTCAGCACCTCGAGCAGCAGGTGCGAACGCGTCTTCGCCGCATCGTCACCGGTGTGCAGTTCATCCACCAGGCGAGCGCAGTAGAGCTCCAGCGCGAGCGCGCCTTCGCAATAGCTCTTTTGCGCCAGCAGCATGCGCTTGACGTCGGCGTGCTCGATGATCGGCACCTGCGGCTTGGCCGCGTCCTTGCCGCCGACGCCCATCGGCCGGCCCTGCGGCCGCCCCTTGGCGTAGTCGAGCGCGATCTCGTAGCCGGCGTAGCCGAGCATGGTCGCGCCCAGGCCGACGGCGATGCGCGCCTCGTTCATCATGTGGAACATGCAGCGCAAGCCCTCGCCCGGCTGGCCGACGAGGTAGCCGATCGCGCCGGCGCCGACGCCGTCGAGCCCACCGCCGCGCACCCGATGCTTGCCCTCGCCGAAGTTGAGGAGCGTGTTCGGGATGCCGCGGTAGCCGAGCTTGTGGTTGAGGCCGGCGAGGGCGACGTCGTTGCGCTCGCCGGTGAGTTCGCCTTTCTCGTCGACCAGCTTCTTCGGCACGATGAAGAGCGAGATGCCGCGGGTTCCGGGGACGAGTCGCCCTTCCGCGTCGGGGATCTTGGCAAGAACCAGGTGGACGATGTTCTCGGCCAGCTCGTTGTCGCCGTTCGAGATCCACATCTTGTTGCCGCGCAGGCGATAGCGCGGGCCGAGCGGATCGCTCTCGAAGCCCTCGCCGTCGGGCGTCGCCCGGGTGAGGATGTCGGAGAGGCTGGAGCCCGCCTGCGGCTCCGAGAGGCACATCGTGCCGGTGAAGCGGCCGGCGAACTCGTTCTTCGCGAACACGTCCCTTTGCATCGGCGTGCCATGGGCCATCAAGAGGTTGGCGTTGCCGCTGGTCAGCATGCCGCCGCCGCCGATGCCGATGCCGGCCTTCGAGAAGAAGCTGTTCGCCGCCATCTCGACCACGCAGGGCAGCTGCATGCCGCCCAGCTCGTAGTCCTGGGACGCTGCCAGCATTCCCGACTCGAAGTACGCCCGGGCCGCTGCATGGCTGGCCTCGGGAAGGTGCACCTTGTGCCCGTCGAACCAGGGCTCCTCGGTATCGGCGAGCCGGTTGTAGGGCGCGAACTTCTCGCGGGCGATCTTCTCGCAGGTGTCGAGCACCGCGTCGAACGTCTCGCGCGAGTGCTCGGCAAAGCGCGACCGGTTGCGCAGTGACTCGACCTCCAGCCAGTCGTGGAGCAGGAAGTCGATGGTCCGTCGGTAGCTCATGACAGGGTCCTCGATGCCGGCGCCGCCTCGGCGGCACTGGTCTCTGCGCTTATCGGCGAACCGCGGGTCAGAGCACCTCGAAGACGCCGGCCGCGCCCATGCCGCCGCCGATGCACATCGTCACCACCACCTTCTTCGCGCCGCGACGCTTGCCTTCGATCAGCGCATGGCCGGTGAGGCGCTGGCCGCTGACGCCGTAGGGATGGCCGACGGCGATCGCACCGCCATTGACGTTGAGCCGGTCCATCGGGATGCCGAGCGTGTCGGCGCAATACAGCACCTGGACGGCGAACGCCTCGTTCAGCTCCCAGAGGTCGATGTCGGCGACCGTGAGGCCGAGGCGCTTCAGCACCTTGGGCACCGCAAAGACCGGGCCGATGCCCATCTCGTCGGGCTCGCAGCCGGCGACCGCGAAGCCGAGGAAGCGGCCGAGCGGCTTCAGGCCGCGCTGCTCGGCGAGCTTCTCGTTCATCACCACCACCGCGCCGGCGCCGTCGCTGAACTGGCTGGCGTTGCCGGCGGAGATGACGCCGCCGGGAACCGCCGGCTTGATGTCCTTGATGCCGTCGTAGGTGGTGCCGGCACGGA
>DATCGH010000430.1:0-3532 GCA_036509055.1 Caldimonas sp. | reverse complement strand
GGGCGGCTTGACATGCTTGCCGGCGTTGCCGCCGGTCACGCTCTCCCAGCGCGCGAACACCTCGACGACGATGAAGCCGAAGGCGATCGTCGCGATCGCCAGGTAGATGCCCTTGACCCGCAGCGCCGGCAGGCCGACGACCACGCCGACCGCCGCCGAGACCAGCCCCGCCGCCGCCATGGCCAGGGGAAAGGGCAGCCCGGCGCCGACGAGCGCCGCCTCGGTGTACGCGCCGACGCCGAGAAACGCCGCATGGCCGAGCGAGAACAGGCCGGTGAAGCCGGAGAGCAGCATCAGGCCGAGGCCGACCACCGAGTAGATGAGGATGAAGGTGAGCTGCGCCAGCCAGTACTCGGAGACGACCCAGGGCGCGGCCAGCATCGCCAGCACGAGAAGGCCGTACCAGAACACATGCCCGCCGTGCTTGGCCAGGCCGATGTCCTGCAGGTAGCTGGTCTTGAAGAGGAAGCGCATGAGTGGTTCCGCCCTCTAGACCTTCTTGCGCAGCTTCTCGCCGAAGATCCCGTTCGGCCGGATCACGAGCATCAGCAGCACGACGACGTAGGGGGCGATGTCCTTGAAGCCTTCGGGCAGATAGAACCCCGACGCCGCCTCGACGATGCCGATCACCAGCCCGCCGACGATCGCCCCCGGCAGGCTGCCGAAGCCGCCGACCACCGCCGCGGGAATCGCCTTCAGGCCGATGATTCCCATGTTGGCGTAGACGAAGGTGATCGGCGCGAGCAGGAGCCCGGCGACCGCGGCGACGGCCGCGGCCAGGCCCCACACCAGGCCGTTCAGCCGGCGCACCGGGATGCCCATGTAGTAGGCCGCGAGCTGGTTCTGCGACGCGGCCTGCATCGCCACGCCGACCCGGGTGTAACGGAACATCGCGTAGAGCGCGGCGCAGAGGATCGCGGTGGCGACGATCACGACCATCTGCTCGACGTTGAGGACGAGCGCGCCGACGTTCCAGGTCTGGTCCTTGTAGGGCACGGGCAGGGTGTGGGTCTCGGTGCCGATGCCCGGGATCATGGTCACCAGGCCGCGCGCGACGTAGCCGATGCCGATCGTCAGCATCACCAGGGTGAACGCCGGCTGGCCGAGGATCGGCCGGATGACGACCCGCTCGAGGGCGATGCCGAACACGCCCATCGCCAGCACGGTGGCGACGAAGGCGATCCAGAAGGGAAAGCCGGCAAGCATCATGAGACCGAGGCCGGCGAAGGCGCCGAGCATCATCAGCTCGCCGTGGGCGAAGCTCACCGTCTCGGTGGTCTTGTAGATGAGCACTAGGCCCAGCGCGATCAGCCCGTAAATGCAGCCCTGGGCCGCGCCGCTGATGACGATCTGCACTGCCTGAAGCACGGGTCTCCCTCGCGGCCTTCGGGGGACCGCGAAACCGCATTGCGTTCGCTCGCCGCCCTCGGCTATTCTCGGCTTGCCAAGCAAGCAGTTGCTTTGTAGCGAAGATGCCCGGCACCCGTCAGCGTACAAACCCCAGAAACGGCGCCCCCGACAACCGCCGCGGCGAACTGGTCCGCGCCGCGGCGCAGCTGTTTCGCGAAAAGGGGTTCGACGGCACGACCATCCGCGACATCGCCGGCGCCGTCGGCATGCAGTCGGGGAGCCCCTTCTATCACTTCGCCAACAAGCACGAGCTGCTGATGGCGGTGATGGAAGAAGGCCTACGCCTCGGCCTCGACCGCACCCGCGCCGTGCTCGACGAGACGGGACTCGAGCCGGTCGAGCGCTTCCGCCGCTTGGTGCGCACGCACTACGGCATCCTCCACGACACCGGCAGCGACTTCATCCCGGTGATGCTCTACGACTGGCGCTCGCTGCCGACGCAATACCGACGCCGGATCATCGAGCTGAAGGACCGCTACGACGCGATCTGGCAGGCGACGCTGGACGAGCTGCACCGGCAAGGCCGCCTCGCCGCCGAGCCGAAGCTGGCGCGGCTGATGATCCTGGGGGCGATCAACTTCTCGGCCACCTGGTACCGCTCGAAGCCGCGCGGCACGAACCGCGTCGACCTCGATACCCTGGCCGACGAAACCGTGGCACTGGTGTTGCAGCCGGCCGCGAAAAGGAGCACCGCATGAGCACGGTCCGCATCGCCCGCGAGGAGCACGTCTGGACGGTGACGATCGATCGTCCCGAGGTCCGCAACGCCGTCGACGGCCCGACGGCGCGAGCGCTCGTCGACGCGTTCCGCGCCTTCGATGCGGACGCCTCGGCGCGGGTCGCGATCCTCACCGGCGCGGGCGGCCATTTCTGTGCCGGCGCCGACCTGCGGACCGTCGCCCGCGGCACGTCGACCGCCGTCCTCGGCACTGGCGGCGACGGGTTGTCGCTCGCCCTCGACGCCGACATGGACCACGACGGACCGATGGGCCCGTCACGCCTGCAGCTCACGAAGCCGGTGATCGCCGCGGTCGAAGGCTATGCCGTCGCCGGCGGCATCGAGCTCGCGCTGTGGTGCGACCTGCGTGTCGCCGCGGCGAGCGCGACGTTCGGCGTGTTCTGCCGCCGCTTCGGCGTGCCGCTGATCGACGGCGGCACGGTCCGCCTGACGCGGCTCATCGGCGAAAGCCGGGCGATGGACCTGATCCTCACCGGGCGCGCCGTCGGCGCCGACGAAGCGCTCGCGCTCGGCCTGGCGAACCGCGTCGTCGAGAACGGGCAGGCCCTCGCCGCGGCGCTTGCCCTCGCCGGGCAGATCGCCGCGTTTCCGCAGCAGTGCCTGCGCAACGACCGGCTGAGCGCACGGCGCCAGCACGGCCTCTCCCTGCGCGACGCCCTGGCACAGGAATTCGCGCTCGGCCTGCAGACGCTCGCGTCCGGCGAGGCCGAGGGGGGAGCCCGGCGCTTCGTCGAAGGCGCCGGCAAGCATGGCCGGTTCGGCGGCGACTGAGCGTCGCGGGCGGCCGCCTTGGGCTGCGCGGGGCGGATGTCAGCCCGCGCGCAGCAGCGCCACGGCAAAGACGATGAACGCCAGCCAGCCGATCGTGAACGCGACGGTTCGCGCCATCAAGAGGGTGAAGCCGCTGAGGTGAAACAGCGCGTGGGCGAGCCGCGCATAGAAGAAGACGGCGGCGCAGACACCGGTAGCGCGCTGGAATGGCCGATCGCGTGGCCGATCAGCACGACCGCCGCAAAGGGCGCCAGGTTCTCGACCGCGTTGAGGTGCGCGCGATTGGCACGGTTGACCCAGTCCGGCAGCGGCGCCGTTGGCGCGGACTTGTAGTCCTCGGGCTTGAGCGGTCCGCGTGCGCTCACGTAGCCGATCACGACCGGAATCCAGAGCAGCCCGGTCAGGATGGCGCTCAGCAACAGATAGAACAACTCCGTCTTCATCGCTCCCCCCAACGCGCGTCGGCTCGACGTGGCGCGGTTGTTCACCCCGGTGCCAGATGTCCGAAAACGGCCAGCCACGAGCGAGTCCGCCGCGATAATCGCAGCATGACGATCGATGGCGATGCCGCCTACCAGGTGCTTCTCGCGCGCGATGCGCGCTTCGACGGAA
>DATCGH010000429.1:0-6973 GCA_036509055.1 Caldimonas sp. | reverse complement strand
GGTGGTGCTGCACCACACCGAGATGCAGAAGACGCTGAAGGACTTCCTCGATCAGCAGAGCAAGGTCGAGCGGATCAAGAACTTTCCCTACCCGCGGCAGTACGCGACCATCAACACCTTCTTCGTCTGGAGCTTCGCGGCCCTGCTGCCGTTCTGTATGGTCCGCGAGTTCGATCGCCTCAACGACGCGGTCTCGGGCGCCTTCGTCGGCAACATGGTCTGGCTGACCGTGCCTTTCGCCGTCCTGGTCTCGTGGATGTACGTCTCGCTCGACCAGGTGGGCGAGAGCTCCGAGAACCCGTTCGAGGGCGGGGCGAACGACGTGCCGATCGCCCAGATCTGCCGCTGGGTGGAGATCGAGCTCAGGGAGACGTTGCAGGAGACCGACCTGCCGCGCCTCCTCTCGCCGCGCAATCAGGTGATCCTGTAGGCGTCGCCCGCAGGATGACCGCGTTCAGCGCGCGCCCGGCCAAGGCGTGCCCTGGCCGCCGGCCGCCACCTGCTGCACGCCCTTGAAGACGAACTTCTGCAGCCGCTTGCCCTCGTAGGTCTCGGTCGTGTAGATGTTGCCCTTGGAGTCGGTGGCGATGCTGTGCACGCCGTAGAACTGGCCGGGCTGGCGCCCACCGTCGCCGAAGTTCGTGATCTCCTGGAGGCTGTCGCGCAGGATCACGCGCACCACCTCGTTGGTGCCGTCGGCGAGGTAGATGTATTTCTGCTGCGGGTCCTTGGAGAACGCCACGTCCCAGGCCGAGCCGGAGCCGAGGGTCTGCGGCGCGAATCTCGCCTCCTTGACGAAGCTGCCGTCGGGCTTGAAGACCTGGATCCGGTCGGCCTGCCGGTCGCAGACGTAGATCAGGCCGTCGTTGGAGCGCTCGACGCAATGCACCGGGTTGCGGAACTGTTTTGGCAGCGGCGCCGCCGGATCGTACTTGCCGAGGTCGGCGTCGTCCGGCTTGTTGCCGTAGGCGCCCCAGTAGCGCTTCATCTTGCCGGTGTCGGCGTCGAGCACGGCGACGCGCTTGTTCTTGTAGCCGTCGGCGACATAGGCCTCGTTGGTCTTCGGGTCGACCCAGATCTTCGCCACCCGGCCGAAGTTCTCGGGGTCGTTGCTGCCCTTGTCGGCGCCGAGTTTGCCCATCTGGAGCAGGAACTTGCCCTCCTTGGTGAACTTCAGCAGGTGCGCATCCTTCT
The DNA here is from genome assembly GCA_036509055.1 of Caldimonas sp. Taxonomy (GTDB): domain Bacteria; phylum Pseudomonadota; class Gammaproteobacteria; order Burkholderiales; family Burkholderiaceae_C; genus Schlegelella_A. The sequence goes on along the minus strand of DATCGH010000429.1, from coordinate 5,779 downwards.
CGCCGTTGCCGCCGATCCAGACGTTGCCCTTGTAGTCCACGTGCACGCCGTGGTTCGACTGCGGCCACTCGTAGCCTTCGCCCGGGCCGCCCCAGGAGCGGACCAGGTTGCCGGCCGGGTCGAACACTAGCACCGGCGGCGCAGCGGCACAGCACTCGCCGACCTTGAGCTCGAGGGCGCGCTCGTTGGCATGCAGGGTGTCCCGGCCGCGATGGATGATCCAGACATGGTCCTGGTCGTCGACCCAGATGCCGATGGTCATGCCCAGCACCCAGTGATTGGGCAGCGGCTTGGGCCAGAGCGGATCGACCTCGAACTTCGGCGCCTCCACCGAGCGGGCCTGCGCCTGCGCCACGTTCTGCAGCCAGGCCTGGCCGACGCCGAGAAGGGCGAACAAGGCGATGGCGGCAGCGGCGAGGGCACTGCGTCGCGTGAGTCTCATGTCGTCTCCTTCAGGGCCTGGCCGTCGGTTCGCGGCTGGCGTTGTGCGGGGGTGCGGTCATTGTGTGATCGTCTTCGCCCGGATGGCAACCCGGCGCGGTCGGACATCATCGGGGCTTGCCGGAGAGGCGATGGATCTTGGCGAGCGGTCAGTGACGAACAGCGGCAGGTGGATCGGGAAAGCGATCCGGCGCGGCCTCGCGCTCATGCTGACGCTGCTCGCGACGATCGCCTCGCCGCCGGCCTTCGCCCACGACATTCCCGCCGACGTCCGCATCCAGGCCTTCGTCAAGCCCGAGGGCCAGCACCTGTACGTGCTGCTGCGCGTGCCGCTCGGGGCGATGAACGAGGTCGACATGCCGCTGCGCGGCCCCGGTTACCTCGACCTCGCCCGCGCCGACGCGGCGCTGCGCGTCGCCGCCGAGCTGTGGTTCGCCGACAACCTGAGCCTGTTCGAGGACGACCGGCGCCTGCCGCGGCCGACGCTCGTGATGGCGCGCGTGTCGCTGGCCTCCGACCGCTCGTTCGCCTCGTGGGACGAGGCCATGGCGCACCTGCGGGCGCCGCCGATTCCACCGGAGACCGAGCTGTACTGGAAGGCGCAGTACTTCGATCTGCTGCTCGACCTGCCGATCTCGTCCGACCGGTCGCGGTTCGCGATCGCGCCGCGGCTGGCGCGCATGGGCCTGAGGGTGGTGACGACGCTGCGCTACCTGCCGCCCGGCGGCGCCGAGCGTGCGTTCGAGTTCCACGGCAATCCGGGCCTGGTGCGCCTCGACCCGCGCTGGCGCCAGGCGGCGCTGCGCTTCGTCGAGGAAGGCTTCCTGCACATCCTCGACGGCACCGACCATCTGCTGTTCATCGCCTGCCTGGTCATCCCGTTTCGCCGCCTCAGGCCGCTGGTGGTCATCGCCACCGCCTTCACGGTGGCGCACTCGCTGACGCTTGCCGCCGCGGTCCTGGGCCTCGCCCCGGAGGGACTCTGGTTCCCGCCGCTGGTGGAGTGGCTGATCGCCGTCTCGATCGTCGCCATGGCCCTGGAGAACCTTGTCGGCACGAGCTCGCGCCGACGCTGGATTGCCGCCTTCGTGTTCGGCCTCGTGCACGGCTTCGGCTTTGCCTTCGTATTGCGCGAGTCCCTGCAGTTCGCCGGATCGCACCTGGCGACGGCGCTGCTCGCCTTCAACGCCGGCGTCGAGCTCGGCCAGCTGGCGGTGCTGCTGGTGCTGGTGCCGGCGCTGAACGCACTGCGCCGGCTCGTGCCCGAGCGGGCGATGGTGATCGTTCTTTCGGCCGTCGTGGCGCACACGGCATGGCACTGGACGGGCGAGCGCTGGGCGGCGCTGCGCCAGTTTCCCTGGCCGGCCGTGGACGCGGGCGCGCTCGCCGGCGGCCTGCGCTGGCTGATGGCCGCGCTGGCGGCGGCGCTGGCGGTCTGGGCGGCCGATCGCTTCGTGCGCCGCTGGATGGGCGCGGAAGAGGCGCCGCCCTAGCCCTGCCTTCGGGTCAGCGCGGCATCGGCCGCTGGGTGGCCGTGTACAGCTCCCCGACCGGCACCACCCGGCCGTGCAACGGCACGATCCGCAGGACGTTGAGCTTCAGGCGCTCGACGTTGTCGACCAGGTTGACGTTGTTCGCATTGGCCACCGCCGGCGGCGGCGTGTTCGGCGCCGCCGGGGTGAAGGCGTCGGCCTCGATCAGGAGCTTTTCCTCGGGCAGGAAGACCATGAGGAAGCTGTCGCTGTGCGGGCCGCCGACGATGCGGTGCACCTGGACCGACCGGGTGGAATCGCCGATCTCCAGCCTTTCGGGCACGGCCAGGAAGGATGGCCTGCGGCCGGCGGCGGCCATGGCGTCGGGGCGGATTCGGCTGTCCTGGGCGAAGGCACGCTCGAAGAAGGGCACGTTGTCGGCCTGGGTGACGATGGTCGCGCCCTCGGCGACCGCGGCGCGAAGGCCGCCGGCGTGATCGAAGTGCTGATGGCTGTTGACGACGATGCGGATCGGCTTGCCGGGGACCAGTCCCTTGACATGCTCGATCACCGCCTGGGTGCGCGCGTCGTTGAGCGGCGCTTCCACCAGGATCAGCCGATCCGGCAACTCGATCAGGACGCTGTTGTGCGATCCGCCGGCGACGAACCACACGCCTTCGGCCAGCTTCTCGGACGTGACGCGCTCGGCGACGTTGCGCGCGGCCTCCGGAACACTCATCGCCAGCGACGGGTTGACCTGCACCTCCGTGATCGTGAGGTCGAGCACGGGGTAGCCGCCGCTCGTCTGCCGCACCCGCATCGGAAACTGGATTCCGCTGACCGCGCGGTAGTCGTCGTAGGTCGTGACCACCTGCGTGTCGCCGAGCACCGGGTCGGCGAAGGTCGATTCGACCCGCCGCACCAGGCCGTCGACGGCGATGAAGACGGTGGCGCTGAACCGGCCGGGCCAGTCGAAGGCGACGCGGGTCACGCCGCCGTCACCGGCGGTCGCGCGGGCGCCGCCGCGCATCGCCGCCTTGAGCGCGCCGTGCGGCGTGATCCAGAGCTGATGCAGCCGGTCGGTGACGAAGCGCGGCCCGGGCGTCGCCGTGGTCCCGGCCTGGTTCCAGGCGATCTCGCCGCTCACGTACTGCTCGGTGCGCTGCTGACCCGTCAACGGGTAGCCGCCGCCGCCCAGAGGCTCGCCACGGCTCAGAACGACTTCGTCGCGCATCGTCGCGGTGCCGTAGTCGATGCTCCGCGTCAGCGAGTGCAGGGTGATCTTCGGCCAGGCGCCGCCCGGCTTGTAGGCCTGGCCGAAGGTGTAGCCGGTGCCTTCGGCGCCGTAGCGCAGCGTGTTCAGCGGCCCCGCGCCCATGGCCTGCGACGATCTCGCCAGCACCGCCGACGCGTCCGGCGGCGGCGTGGCGCAGGAGAGGAGCATCGTTGCAGCAGCAGCGAAGAGGACCGGTCGAATCAGCCGCAGGAGCAGGGAGGTCATGCGTGGTCTCCAGGTGTGAGGACAGGCCGGAGTGGACACCGTTGCGCGACGGAAGGGAAGAACGCCCCTGCTGCGCCGAGGGAGCGGCGGGCGCGAAGTACTACCGCCTCGCTTCGCCCGGCCAGATCGTGCCGATGGCATCCTCGTCGCGATGTCGATCGCCCGAACCGAACTGCCCGACGACGGCCCGTCGTGGCGGCAGCGTCTGCTGGAGGTGCCGGAGGACGTGCCGCGGCCCGTCTGGTACGGCCGGATCGCAGCCTTCCTGCTGATGGCGGTCTGGGGCACCGGGGTGGTGCTCAGCCGCATGACCGACACGCCGGTCCTGCTCCACCTCACGGTGATCCTGTTCCACGAGGCCGGTCACGTCATCTTCTCGCCCTTCGGCGAGGCCCTGCGCGTGGCCGGGGGCACGCTCGGGCAGCTGCTGATGCCGCTCGTCTGCGCCGTCGCCCTGCACCGGCGCGGCGACAACTTCGGCGCGGCGATCTGCCTCGCCTGGATGGCGCTGAGCGGCATCGACGCCTCGGTGTATGCCTACGACGCCGCCGATCCGGTGCTGCCGCTGATCGGCGGCGGCACCGGCGCCGACAGCTTCCACGACTTCATCTTCCTGTTCGAGCGCTACGGCCAGCTGCATCACGCGCGCGGCTGGGCGATGGCGATCAAGGCGCTCGGCGTGCTCGGCCTCTACGCCTCGCTGGCGTGGGCGGGGGCCTTGCTCTACCTGCAGAGCGAGAACCTGGACGAACGCTAGCCCGGGAAATGAAAAACGGCCCGGTCGTCGCCGACACGGGCCGTCCTGCCGGAGCGGACCCCAAGCCTACTGAAGCATCACCTCGACGCGGCGAGCCTCGGCGTGGTCGCCGGTGCCGGTGATGGCCTCGGGCTTCTTCAGCTCGACCTTGTCGTCGGGGATGCCGGCCGCCTTCAGCGCGGCGCTCACCGCCATCGCGCGCTGCTTGCCCAGCTCCTCGTTCATCGCCGGGTCGCCGGTGGCGTCGGTGTAGCCGCTGACGACCGCCTTCTTGCCGGCGGCAACGCCCTTGGCGACGTCGGCGAGGGCATCGTTGGCACCGCCGGCCAGTTCGGCCTTGCCGGTGGCGAAGTAGAACTTCACCACGCCGTTCTCGACCCGGATCGATGCGGCGTCGGCCGCCGAGGCTGCCGGCGCCGGCGCGTGCGCGGCGGCGGTGGTGCCGGCGGGAATCGGCAGCAGCGGCACGATCAGCAGGGCGACGATGTTGATGATCTTGATCAGCGGGTTGACCGCCGGGCCGGCCGTGTCCTTGTAGGGATCGCCGACGGTGTCGCCAGTGACGGCGGCCTTGTGCGCCTCGCTGCCCTTGCCGCCGTGGTGGCCGTCCTCGATGAACTTCTTGGCGTTGTCCCAGGCGCCGCCGCCGGTGCACATCGAGATCGCGACGAACAGGCCCGTGACGATGGTGCCCATCAGCAGGCCGCCGAGGGCCGCCGGCCCGAGCAGCAGGCCGACGATGATCGGCACTACCACCGGCAGCAGCGACGGGATCATCATTTCCTTGATCGCCGCCTTGGTCAGCATGTCGACCGCGACGCCGTATTCCGGCTTGCCCGTGCCTTCCATGATGCCCTTGATGTCGCGGAACTGGCGCCGCACCTCGACCACCACCGCGCCGGCGGCGCGGCCGACGGCCTCCATCGCCATCGCGCCGAACAGGTAGGGGATCAGGCCGCCGATGAACAGGCCGACGATGACCCGCGGCTCGCTCAGGTCGAACGAGACGCTCATGCCGCGGCCGGTCAGCGAGTGGGTGTAGTCGGCGAACAGCACCAGCGCGGCCAGGCCGGCCGAGCCGATGGCGTAGCCCTTGGTCACCGCCTTGGTGGTGTTGCCGACGGCGTCGAGCGGGTCGGTGACGTCGCGCACGCTCGCCGGCAGCTCGGCCATCTCGGCGATGCCGCCGGCGTTGTCGGTGATCGGGCCGTAGGCGTCGAGGGCGACGACGATGCCGGCCATGCTCAGCATGGCGGTGGCGGCGACGGCGATGCCGTAGAGGCCGGCGAGCCAGTACGAGACCAGGATCGCGACGCAGACGCAGAGCACCGGCCAGGCGGTGGAGCGCATCGAGACGCCGAGGCCGGCGATGATGTTGGTGCCGTGGCCCGTGGTCGAGGCTTCGGCGATGTGCTGCACCGGCGAATACTGCGTGCCGGTGTAGTACTCGGTGATCCACACCAGGGCGGCGGTCAGCACCAGGCCGACGGCGCAGGCGCCGAACAGGGCCATCGCCGAGACGCTGCCGCCCGAGACGAGCGTGAGCGCCTTCGGGAACATGGTCGTGGTGACGAAGTAGAAGGCGATCAGCGAGAGCACGCCGGCGAC
>DATCGH010000428.1:0-2696 GCA_036509055.1 Caldimonas sp. | reverse complement strand
ACCATGCAGCCGACCATCGCTTCCGGCGTGGTCCAGGGCAGGCCCCAGCGCTCGCCCAGGCGCAGCGCGCTGCGCCAGGCGAGGTCGTGGTTCCAGGCGCGCATCGCCGCCAGGCCGAGCGCATCGCACATGAAGTCGAGGCCGGCCGGCGCCGCCAGCCAGGGTGAGGGATCGCGGGTGCCGGTCCACTCGAACTCCTGCAGCCAGTCGTCGTTCGTGATGCCCCAGGAGATGACGCCGGGATGCAGCGCCGCCTGCCGCTCCGGCGCTGCCCACAGGATGCCGCAGCTGCGCGGCGCGAAGCACCACTTGTGCAGGTTGGCGGCGTACCAGTCGACCCCGAGGGCGGCAATGTCGAGCGCGAGCGGGCCGGGGGCGTGCGCGCCGTCCACCAGCACCGGCACGCCGCTCGCCCGGCAGGCCGAAGCCATCGCCGCCAGCGGCATGACGAGCGCCGTCTCGGAGCTGACATGGTCGAGCACCGCCAGCCGGGTGCGTGGCGTGATCGCGGCGGCAACCGCTCGGGCATAGTCGGCCGGATCGCGCGGCGGAAACGGCAGCGCCGCGGTCGCGACCGTCGCCCCGCGCTGCCTGGCGATGAACGCCGCGGCGCGGGCCACGCCGCCGTAGGCATGGTCGGTGAGCAGGATCTCGTCGCCGGGCTCGAGCTCGATCGCGCGCAGCACCGCATTGACGCCGCTGCTGGCGTTGTCGACGAACACCAGGTCGTCGGCACGCACGCCGAGGAATGCTGCCACCCGGCCGGCCGCGGCGCGCAGCCGCGGCGCTTCCGGCGGCGCCGACATGCCGAGCCGCATCAGCTCGCGGATCATGTAGCGCGCCGGATGGCGCTCGATCTCCTCGAGGATCGCGGACCGCGCGCGCATCACCGCGAGCGGCGTCACGCCGACGGTGCCGTGGTTCAGGTAGATGCCGCCCGGCTCGAGCGGAAACTGCGCCAGCAGGCTGTGGCCGAACGGCATTCCCGAGCCGCTACTGTCCACGCTCCGGCGCCGGCGCCATCGGGTCGCGAGGGACGGGCGGCGGGGCGACGGCGTTGAGGGTGCGTGCTTGCTGCGGCGCGGCGATCGCCGGCCGGTCCGCGGCGCAGGCACCGGCGAGGAAGGCTCGAGGCTTCATCCGGTCTCCTGGGCCCTAGCCCCGGGTAAGACGGAGCCCGGCGTCGAGCAGAAGCACTTCGCCGGTGGTCTTGGAGGCGCCCGCGCCCAGCCACCAGGCGGCATCGGCCACGTCTTCGGGCGTCATCACCGCATCGAGCGCCGAGCGGTCCTTGTAGAACTTCACCGCCGCGGCATAGCGCTCGGCGCCGAGGCCCTTCTGCAGCCACGGCGTCTCGACCAGGCCGGGGGCGATGGCATTGACCCGCACCGCCGGGCCGAACGCCCGCGCCATGCCGACGGTCATGGCGTTGAGCGCGCCCTTGCTCGCCATGTAGGCGAGCGACGAGCCGAAACCCATCATCGAGGCGATCGACGAGACGTTGACGATCGCCGCGCCCGGCTGGCGCTGCAGCATCGGCATCAGCGCCCGCGACATCTGGAAGGCGCCGATGACGTTGACGCCGTAGACCCGGTGGAACTCGGCGGCATCGAGGCCGTCGAGATCCTTGGCGGCGACGAACTTGGTGGTGCCGGCGTTGTTCACCAGCACGTCGGCGCGGCCGAGCGTCGCCTCGACCTCGGTCGCGAGGCGGCGGCAGTCGGCATCGAGCGCGACGTCGGCCTTGACCACGAGCGCCTCGGCCCCCGTGGCACGACACTCCTCGGCCACCGCCTCGGCCGGAGCGACCTCGCGCGAGTAGTTGACGACGACGTTCCAGCCGTTCTTCGCGTAGAGGCGCGCCGTGGCGGCGCCGATGCCCGACGACGAGCCGGTGACGACACAGACCTTGCGGGCGTCGCTCATCGTCATTCCACCTTCGCGCCCGAGTCCTTCACCACCTTGGCCCATTTCGTGATCTCGGCGCGCTGGTAGGCGGCCAGCTCCTCGGGCGTGGAGCCGACGACCTCGAGGCCGATCTCGGCGAGCTTCTTGCCGACCTCGGGCGACTGCAGGATCTTCTTCACCTCGACCTGCAGCTTGTCGACGATCGGCTTGGGCGTGCCCGCGGGCGCGAACATCGCGAACCACGACACCGCGTCGAAGCCGGGCAGGCCCTGCTCGGCGATCGTCGGAATGTCGGGCGCGGCGGCCGAGCGCTGCGCGCTGGTGACGCCCAGGGCCCGGAGCTTTCCATCCTTCACCAGCGGCAGGCTCGAAGGCATGTTGTCGAACATCATCGTCACCCGGCCGCCGAGCAGGTCGGGGATCGCCGTCGCCCGGCCCTTGTACGGGATGTGCGTCATGTCGATGCCGGTCATGGTCTTGAACAGCTCGCCCGAGACGTGGATCGAGGTGCCCGAGCCGGCCGAGGCGAAGGTCATCTTGCCTTCCTTCTTGCCGAGGGCAATGAATTCGGCGAGGGTCTTCGCCGGCACGTCGTTGTTGATGACGAGCAGGTTCGGTGTGGTCGCGAGCAGGGTGACGGGCGCGAAGTCCTTGACCATGTCGTACGGCATCTTCGCGTACAGCGCGCCGTTGATCGAGTGCGTGCCCACCGTGCCGAGCACGAGCGTATAGCCGTCGCCGGCCGACTTGGCGACGAAGTCGGCGCCGGTGTTGCCGCCGGCGCCCGG
>DATCGH010000427.1:0-3277 GCA_036509055.1 Caldimonas sp. | reverse complement strand
CATGGTCGACCGCGGCGGCTTCGGCGATCCGACGAGCCCGAAGCGGGCGCTGCTGATCGAATGCGGCCAGCATTGGGAGCGTGCGGCGGCCGAGGTGGCGATCGACGCGCTGGTCCGCTTCCTCGGGCTCTCAGGCGTCGCCGGCGCGGCCTGGGTGCAGGCGAACACGCGCCTGCCGCTGCCGCCGGTCCAGCGCCTGGTGCGCGTGACCGAGGCCGTGGTGGCGCTGAGCGTCGACTTCCGCTTCCTCGTGCCGACGATCGGCCTCTCGGTCATCGCCAAGGCCGGCACGCCGATCGCACAGGATGGCGAGCGGGTCTGGACCACGCCCTACGACGATGCGGTGCTGGTCATGCCGGGCACGCGCAACCTCAAGCCGGGAGGGACGGCGGTACGGCTCGGACGGTTCGAGGCGTAAAGCAAGACCGGCGCGGCCTGCAAGGCGCGCGCCGGTCGCTAGCTGCCGTCTCAGGCCTTGCGGCGGCGGCGGTTCATGAAGCCCACAGCGCCGAGGCCGGCGAGCATCAGGACATAGGTCTCGGGCTCGGGGACGGCGGCGGTGACGTTGAAGTTGGCGACTTCGAAGGCGTCGACCGAGGGCACGTTCGAGAAGACCAGGCCATTGATGGCGACGCCGGCATCGGCCGTGAATTGCACGTACGTCGAGAAGCTCTGGTCGCCGTTCGTGACGCTGAAGCCGAGGCCCGAGACGGTGAAGGGGACGTCGCCGGCGGTGGTCTTGACCGTCAGGGCGTTGTAGAGATCGGGCGATCCCCAGAGGAAGCTGACGTAGCTAAGACCGCTGTCAAATTGGATAGTCGAGTCTTGGGTGGTCGTCGGGCCGGCCGAGAGGAAGTTTCCGCCGGCGATGGCGCCCTTGGGAATGTCGGCGAACGGCTGGTCCGAATTCAGGATGGTGCCGCCGACGATCGACCCGTTCACCACGCCGGTGAGCGTGCAGGGCGTCACCGCCGTGCAGATCGCGGGAGACGAAAGGAGCAGGAAGGACCCCGAGCCACCGCCCAGGGAACCGGTCACTTGCGCCTGCGCACCAAGCGATGCGGCGAGGGCGACGGACGCGAACAAGGTTTTGCCGAACTTCATAGGACTCCCAACTTTCTTTGTTGCTCTCGGCGGCCACCGCGCGAGGTGTCGCCGTTATACGGACCAATCGCGAGCCATCGCGAAACCCGTTTCCCCGGTTCACGGGGGCTTGGGCGACAGGCGGTCGCAAAGGGTCTGTGCGATCGCGTTCGAAACAACAGGTAAGGTCGCGGCGTTCACCCGGAGCCCACGATGACGACGACCCTGGACAAGCGCGACTTCGACTCGGCAGCGGTGCTGCGCCTGCGCGAGGACCTGGCCCTGGCCTTGCGGGCCGCGGCGCACCACGGCCTCGCCGAGGGCGTCTGCAACCACTTCAGCGTCGAGCTGCCGGATCGCTCGGGCCGATTCCTGCTGAACCCGCGCGGCCTGCTCTGGAAGGAGGTGCAGGGCGGCGACATCGTCATGGTCGACGGCCACGGCAACAAGCTCGCCGGCGATCACACCATCGAGCCGACAGCGATGTTCATCCACGCCGCGATCCATCGCCTCTGCGCCAAGGCCTGCGTGCTGCACACCCACATGCCTTACGCCACCGCGCTGACGCTGACGACGGACCGATGCCTGGACACCACGCTGTCGCAGAACGCGATGCGCTTCCAGGGCCGCATCGCCGTCGATGCGGCTTACAACGGCCTCGCGCTCGATGCCTCCGAAGGCGAGCGGATCGCCGCGGCCATGGGCACGGCCGACGTCGCCTTCCTCGGCAACCACGGCGTCGTCGTCTGCGGCGACCGCATGGACTACGCCTACGACGACCTCTACTACCTCGAGCGGGCCTGCATGGTCGAGGTGCTGGCACGCTCGACCGGGAGGCCGCTCGTGCCGGTGGACGCAGGAATTGCTGGTCTCGTCGGCGAGCAGACGCTCGGCGAGCGGCTGCAATCCGAACTGTTCTTCGAGGCCCTGCGGCGCACGCTTCGCTGAGCGACGCCGGCCGCGGCGTCGCTCAGCTTCGGCCCATCTTCCCTTGCAGCACCGCGGTCAGGTGTCCTTTCGCCTCGGCGAGCTGGGCCTTGTCGCTGTCGTGCACCTTGCGGAAGAACGCGGCGCATTCCGGCGAGCCGGCCTGCTCGGCGTCCTTGATGTACTGGTCGTAGGCCATCAGCGCCTGCGCCTTGTTCTGGATCAGGGTGATCCAGTCGTACGCCAGGTCGCTGAGGGGGTGGGTATCGGCTGATTTTTCCTGCATGGCGGGCCTCGTTGGCAAAGGGAAGGGAATCGGAAAGCCGGCAATCCGGATTCCCGTCCTCGGCTCGCCGTCGATCGCGCACCCGAGCGCATCGCGTCCGACACGCCGGAGGCGTGATGTCCCACAAACGATGTCCGGGCGACCCGGGAAACTCGACCATTGACCCCGGAGCTTGAATGAACGAGGCTTTCCACTGCGAAGCAATGGGCTCGTTCGTGCTCGTCCAGCTGCTGCAGGCGCCGACCGAGCAGATGCTCGAGGAATGCCAAGTCTGCGTGCTCGAGGCCATGCGCGACTCGGGCTCCAAGGCCGTTCTTTACGACCTCAGCGAGATGCTGCCGGCGCCGATGACCGTGCTGCTCTACCAGCGGGTGCTGAACGAGCACCTCGCAGAGCTTCATATCAAGCGGGCGATCGTCGTGCCGAACGCGCAGATCGCCCACCTCGCCCGCCTCGCCTTCGGCGGCAGCGAGTACCAGTTGTTCTACGACGACATGGCGGCCGCCGAGGACTATCTCAGCGATGCCAGTCCGTTCACCAGCGCCGACTGGAACGTGCGCGTGATCGAGGAGCGGCGGCTGCGCGAGCGTCGCAGAGCCCGCCGCGAGCCGGGCGGGCGGCGGGAGCGCGACGGGGCCATCGGCTGAGCACGGCCTGCGCGGTTCTCGCGCAGGCACCGACGCCCGCTGCGACGGCAGGCTCACGGGTAAAATGATTTTCGAGATGCCTTCGCGCGCTGCCGCCGTCTTCATCGCCTTTGTCCTGTTCTGGTCCGCCTTCGCGACATACGGACAGGCCCGCTCTCCTGCGCCTTTTGGTGGCGTGCAGGCCGAGGTGAAGGGGATCGCCGATTCGGCGCCGCCGGGGCAGGATCTCTTTGGCCCGGCGGAACAGCAGCCGCTGTCGGACGATTCGACCGGTCAATCCGAGGTCGAAGGCGGCGGCGCCGATTCGCCGGAGCTGATTCAGCCGCTTCCCGAC
>DATCGH010000426.1:0-3886 GCA_036509055.1 Caldimonas sp. | reverse complement strand
AGCTCGCCGGCGTCGAGCACCGCGGTGCAGCCGCCGAGCAGCAGCGCCTCGGTCGGCTCGGTGGTGGCGTAGACGACGGTCGAGCCGCCGTGGGCGAAGAGCTGCGACAGCTCCTCGCGCAGCTCCTCGCGCAGCTTGTAGTCGAGGTTCACCAGCGGCTCGTCGAGGAGCATCAGCGGCGCGTTCTTGGCCAGCGCGCGCGCCAGGGCGACGCGCTGCTGCTGGCCGCCCGAGAGCTCGGCCGGCAGCCGGTCCAAGAAGGGTTCGATGTGCAGCCGGGCGGCCAGCTCCCTCACCCGCGCCGCGACGTTCTTCTCGCCGCGCAGGCGCAGCGGCGAGCCGATGTTGCCGGCCACCGTCATCGACGGGTAGTTGATGAACTGCTGGTACACCATGGCGACATTGCGCTCGCGCACCGGGCGGCCGGTCACGTCTTCGCCGTCGGCGAGGACCCGGCCCTTGGAGGGCGTGTCGAGGCCGGCCATCACCCGCATCAGCGTCGTCTTGCCCGCCTGGGTCGCGCCGAGCAGCACCGTCACCGCCCGCGGCACCAGCGTCAGGTCGAGCGGATACAGGTAGGCCTCGGCGCCCACCCGCTGCTCGACCCGCTCCAGCTTCAGCTCCATGCCCGCTCCGTCGCCCTCGCCGCGCCGGCGCCGGCGGCGTCCGGCCAGTGGGCGGCGCACCAGTCGGCGACCTGGGCGCGCTCAGGCGGGGTGAGGTGCAGGCCGAGCTTGCTGCGCCGCCAGAGGACGTCGTCGGCGCTGCGCGCCCATTCGTGGTCGTGCAGGTAGGAGAGCTCGGCCTCGTGCAGCCCGGGCACGACCTCGGGCCCGAGCCCGCCGCCGGCGAACAGCAGCTCGACCCGCGCGCCGTAGGCCCGTGCCAGGCGATGGAGCAGGCTCGGGTCCAGGTCGGGGTGGCGCAACGACAGCGCCTGCACGAAGCGCACGAAGTCGGTGTCGGGCCGCTGCGCCTTGCCGATCCACGCCTTCAGGTCGCCGCCGGGAAAGGCCGTGCCGTGCGTCCAGGCCGGGCCGGCGATGGCGAGCGGCCCGGCGAGCGCATCGCCGACCTCTTCGGCGAGCTTGCGGAAGGTGGTGATCTTGCCGCCCCAGACGGTGAGCAGCGGCGCGCCCGCGCGGTCGAGGTCGAGCTGGTAGTCGCGGGTCACCGCCGCCGGATCGCCCGATTCGTCGTCGAGCAGCGGCCGCACCCCCGAGTAGGTCCAGACCACCTGCGCCGGCCGCACCGGCTGCGCGAAATAGCGGCTCGCCTGCTCGCACAGGTAGGCGACCTCGGCGGCGTCAATCCGCGCCTCGCCCACCGGACCGTGGTGCTCGACGTCGGTGGTGCCGATGAGGGTGAAGTCGCCCTCGTAGGGAATGGCGAAGATGATCCGCTTGTCGGGGTTCTGGAAGATGTAGGCGTGGTCGTGCTCGAACAGCCGGGGCACGACGATGTGGCTGCCCTTGACCAGGCGCAGCGACTTGGGCTGCGGCCGGTGCACCGCCTCGTCGAGGAACTGCGCCGCCCAGGGGCCTGCGGCATTGACCAGGGCCCGCGCGCGCAGCTCGTGCCACCGGCCGCCTTCGCCTTCGAGGCGGACCTGCCAGTGCGCATCGCCGCGCCGGGCGTCGACGCAGCGCGTCCGGGTCAGGACGGTCGCGCCGCGCTCGACCGCGTCGATCGCGTTCAGGACGACGAGCCGGGCGTCGTCGACCCAACCGTCGGAATAGACGAAGCCCTTGCGAAAGCTCGGCTTGAGCGGCTTTCCGGCCGGATGGCTGCGCAGGTCGACGGTGCCCGAGGCCGGCAGCACCTCGCGCCGCGCCAGGTGGTCGTAGAGGAACAGGCCGATGCGGATCATCCACACCGGGCGCATCGACGGGTCGTGCGGCATCACGAAGCGCAGCGGCCACATGATGTGCGGCGCGCTCTTGAGCAGCACCTCGCGCTCGGCCAGTGCCTTTCGCACCAGCGAGAACTCGTAGTACTCGAGGTAGCGCAGGCCGCCGTGGATCAGCTTGGTCGACGACGACGAGGTGTGCGCCCCCAGGTCGTCCTTCTCGCACAGCACGACCTTGCAGCCGCGGCCGGCGAGGTCGCGGGCGATGCCGGCGCCATTGATGCCGCCGCCGACGATGCAGACGTCGCACGCCTGCACGCCCTCGATCGCACCATCGCTGTTCGCCGGTCCCCTGTCCATTGGAAGTTCGTTTTCTTTCGTTTTCGCTCTTCTCTTTTCGTTTTAGCCGTCTGTCGGCCAAAGCGCAAGCGCGAATTCCTCCATGGCGGCTGTCGCCCAGGCGACTAGCCTGCAGGCTTCGCCCCTGCCGAATCCGCATCGCGATGACCCCCAATCCGCGCCAGGCCCTGCTCCTCGACGAGGTGCGCGAGCGCGGCTCGGTCACGGTCGAGGCGCTGGCCGAGCAGTTCGCGGTGACGCTGCAGACGGTGCGGCGCGACGTCAAGCTGCTCGCCGACGCCGGCCTCCTGGCGCGCTTCCACGGCGGTGTGCGCCTGCCGAGCTCGACCACCGAGAACATCGCCTACCGCCAGCGCCAGCACCTCAACCGCAAGGCCAAGCGGCGGATCGCGCGCGCGGTCGCGGCGGCGGTGCCGTCGGGGTGCTCTCTGGTCATCAACATCGGCACCACCGCCGAGGCGATCGCCCAGGAGCTGCTGCAGCACCAGGGGCTGCGCGTGATCACCAACAACCTCAACGTGGCAGCAATCCTCTCCGACAACCCCGACTGCGAGGTGATCGTCGCCGGCGGCATCGTCCGCTCGCGCGACCGCGGCATCGTCGGCGAGGCGACGATCGACTTCATCCGCCAGTTCAAGGTCGACATCGGCCTGATCGGCATCTCGGGCATCGAGAGCGACGGCAGCCTGCGCGACTTCGATTACCGCGAAGTGAAAGTGGCGCGGGCGATCATCGAGCACTCGCGCGAGGTCTGGCTGGCCGCCGACCACAGCAAGTTCGGCCGCCCGGCGATGGTCGAGCTGGCGCGTCTCGACGAGATCGACCGCCTGTTCACCGACGCGGCCCCGCCCGCGCCTTTTCCCGAGCTGCTCGCCGAGGCGGGCGTCCAATGCATTACCTGCGAGGAGCGCCCATGACCGGCAAGACGCACCTGCTCGCTCTGGACCAGGGCACCTCGAGCTCGCGCAGCATCGTCTTCTCCGCCGACGGCGGGGTCGTCGCCATGGCGCAGCGCGAGTTCCGGCAGATCTTTCCCAAGCCGGGCTGGGTCGAGCACGACCCGCGCGAGATCTGGGAGTCGCAGCTGGCGACGGCGCGCGAGGCGCTGGCCAACGCCGGCATCGCAGCCGGCGACATCGCCGCCATCGGCATCACCAACCAGCGCGAGACCACGCTGCTCTGGAACCGCAGGACCGGCGAGCCGCTCGCCAACGCCATCGTCTGGCAGGACCGGCGCACCGCGCCGGCGTGCGAGGCGATGAAGCAGCGCGGCCTGGAGCCGCTGTTCCGCGACAGGACCGGGCTGGTCCTCGACGCCTATTTCTCGGGCACCAAGCTCGCCTGGCTGCTCGACAACGTGCCCGGCGCCCGCGCCGCGGCCGAGCGCGGCGAGCTCGCCTTCGGCACGGTCGACAGCTGGCTGATCTGGATGCTGACCGGCGGCGCCGAGGCGGCGACCCGCCGCGCCGCGATCCACGCCACCGACGCGAGCAACGCCTCGCGCACGCTGCTGTTCGACATCCATGCCGGCGCCTGGAGCGACGAGCTGCTCGCCGCGCTGGCGATTCCGCGGTCGCTCCTGCCCGAGGTGCAGCCGTCCAGCCATGCGTATGGCCACACCCAGGCCGGCCTGCTCGGTGCCGCGATCCCGATCGGCGGCGTCGCCGGCGACCAGCA
>DATCGH010000425.1:0-7648 GCA_036509055.1 Caldimonas sp. | reverse complement strand
CGTGCCAGGGCGCAAGTGTGCCTCACGCTTGGGCCCATCGAATACAGTGCACGACCATCGACTCGAGGCGTCCCGTCGTGAACCAATGAAAACGGGTTAGCCCGGAAGGGGGCTAACCCCTCGTATTGCTGGCCGGGACGGCGGGATTCGAACTCGCGAACCCCATCACGATTCGGGTCTTCCGAGGCTGTCCGTCAACGTCCGCAGGCCGTCCGCTTATTCCCTTTGAGATCAACCACTTAGATCGTGCTGGTGTTTGCAGACGTCTATCCAAGTCCGCACAGAGCGTGCAGTTCGGAGGGGTCGACTGCCGTACCTCTCAGCGCAGGGCGGATCCGAGCGAGTCCGCGTAGAGCTAACTGCTAAGTCAGTAATACCACTTGGCAACGAGTCCGAGCGCGTTGACGCTCTCCCACCACGGCAGGCGATCGACGACATTCGCCGTCATCGCATGACGGGCTCCGTATGGCCGAAAGCCGTTGTTGGCTAGGAAGCAACCCACAGCTCGTCGGTGGCGACGTCAGATCGCCGCGAGCGCCCGCGACAGATCCGCGGTCAGGTCGTCGATGTCCTCGATCCCGACCGAGAGCCGCACCAGCGCGTCGCCGATGCCGAGCTTCTGGCGCGAGGTCAGCGGGATCGTCGCGTGGGTCATGATCGCCGGGTGCTCGATCAGGCTTTCGACGCCGCCGAGGCTTTCGGCGAGCGCGAAGACCTCGCAGCGCTCGAGGAAGCGCCGCGCGCCGGCGAGGTCGGTGTCGAGGTCGATCGAGACCATGCCACCGAAACCATTCATCTGCCGCTCGGCGAGCTTGTGCTGCGGATGCGACGACAGGCCCGGGTAGCGGACGCGCGCGACCTTCGGCTGCGCCTCGAGCCAGCGCGCGAGCGCGAGCGCGTTGGCGCAGTGCCGCTCCATGCGCAGCGCCAGCGTCTTGACGCCGCGCAGTGCCAGAAAGCTGTCGAAAGGCCCGGCGATGGCGCCGACCGCGTTCTGCAGGAAGGCGAGCCGCTCGCGCCACTCGGCCTGGCGCTCGTCGTTGCCAACGATCGCGACGCCGCCGATCACGTCGGAGTGCCCGTTGAGGTACTTGGTGGTCGAGTGGACGACAACATCAAAGCCGAGCTCGAGCGGCCGCTGCACCCAGGGGCTGGCGAAGGTGTTGTCGGCGGCGCAGAGGATGCCGCGGGCGCGGCAGATCTCGGCGATCGCGCGCAGGTCGGCCAGGCGCAGCAGCGGGTTGGTCGGCGTCTCCACCCAGACCAGCTTGGTGTCGGGCGTCAGCGCCGCCTGCAGGCTCGCCGGGTCGGTGAGGTCGACGAAGCTGAAGCGGTGGCCGGCGCTCGCCTTCCTCACCCGCTCGAACAGGCGGAAGGTGCCGCCATAGACGTCGTCGCCGGAGACGATGTGCGCGCCGGCGTCGACCAGCTCGAGCACGGTGGCGATCGCCGCCAGCCCGGAGGCGAAGGCGAACGCCTGGGCCCCGCCCTCGAGGTCGGCGACGCAGCGCTCGAGCGCGAACCGGGTCGGGTTGTGCGAGCGGCCGTAGTCGAAGCCCTTGTGCACCCCCGGACTCTGCTGCACGAAGGTCGAGGTGGCGTAGATCGGCGGCATGATCGCGCCGGTCGTCGGGTCGGGCGACTGCCCGGCGTGGATCGTCCGGGTCGCGAACGCCTGCTCGGCATCGGTCTCGTGTTTCGCTGTGGGCTCGCTCACGTCACGCTTCTCCGCAAGTGGTTCAACACGTCGACGCGCGTGATCAGGCCGTGGAAGCCCGACGCGTCGGCAACGATGGCGACATGACCGCGGTCGAGCACGGCCTCGACCTCGGCCATGCCGGCGTCCGGCGCCAGGGTCTCGGGCGCATCGGTCATGGCGGCGTCGACCCGGTCGCGGAACCGGTCGACATGGTCGTGCACCCGGGCCAGCAGGTCCCATTCGTCGATCACCCCGACCAGCTTGCCGCCGGCAAGCACCGGCAGCTGCGACACGTCCGCGAGGCGCATGCGGTGATAGGCGGTGAGCAGGGTGTCGTCGGGGGCGACGCTGACGACGCCGCCGTCTTCGGCGCGGCGCGAGACCATGTCGCGCAGGTCGCCGAAGCGATGCCGCGCAAGCAGGCCCTGATCGATCATCCACTGGTCGTTGTAGACCTTGGAGAGATAGCGGGTGCCGGTGTCGCAGACGAAGCTGACGACGCGCTCCGGCCGCGGGCGCGAACGGCAGTAGCGCAGCGCCGCCGCGAGCAGCGTGCCGGTCGACGAGCCGCCGAGGATGCCTTCCGTGCGCAGCAGCTCGCGCGCCGTGCCGAAGCTCTCGGCGTCGTCGATCGAATAGGCCACGCGCACGCCCGAGAGGTCGGCGATCTTCGGAATGAAGTCCTCGCCGATGCCCTCCACCGCCCACGAGCCGGCGGTGCCGATCGCGCCGCTGCGGGTGTATTCGGCGACGATCGAGCCGGCCGGATCGGCGAGAACGAAGCCGAGCTCGGGACGCACCGAGCGGAAGAAGCGCGTCAGGCCGGTGATCGTGCCGCCCGAGCCGACGCCGCAGACGATGGCGTCGACGTCCTGCCCCATCTGCGCCCAGATCTCCGGGCCGGTGCTGCGCTCGTGCGCCAAGGGGTTGGCGGGATTGTTGAACTGGTCGGCGAAGAACGCGCCGGGGATGTCGATCGCCAGACGGGCCGCGAGATCCTGGTAGTAGGCGGGGTGGCCCTTGCCGACGTCGGAGCGGGTGACATGCACCTCGGCGCCGAGAGCCTTCAGGTGCAGCACCTTCTCGGTCGACATCTTGTCCGGCACGACCAGGACGACCCGATAGCCCTTGGCCCGCGCCACCAGCGCCAGGCCGAGACCGGTGTTGCCGGCGGTCGCCTCGACCACGGTGCCGCCCGGCTTCAGGCGGCCGTCGCGCTCGGCGGCATCGATCATCGACAGGCCGATGCGGTCCTTGATCGAGCCGCCGGGATTCTGCGACTCGAGCTTGAGAAAGAGGGCACAGGGCCCGGTGTCGAGCCGCGTCACGCGCACCAGCGGCGTGTTGCCGATGAGCTCGAGGACGGCAGGGGCGGGGGTCGACACGCCGCGACTGTAGCGCCGGCCGGGTGCCCGGAAACACGATCGGGCATCGGCCACAGACAGGGGTTCCGTTCTCCTACAGGTCGAGCCGCAAATGCCCGACCCCTGCAGCCCGGGGGGGCTCCTATGGTGTGAATCAGCTGGTCTCCGAGCCGGCTCTTCACCCTCTCGGGGCCACTGCCCCCTCACTGTTCAAGGAGCTTCAAATGAGCTTTTCCAAGACCCTCACCTCCGCCGTCGCCGCCGTGACCGTCGCCGGCGCCGTGGGCTTCGCCTACGCCCAGTCGACCTCGGACACCAGCAGCGCCCCGGCCCCGGCCCCGGCCGCTGCCGACACGAGCCAGCCGGCGAGCAACACGGCGCCCCCGGCCGATACCAGCACGATGCCCTCGAGCTCCACCGCTGCGCCGAGCAACAACGTGTCGTCCGGCTCGTCGACGGATCTCGCACCGAAGGCCGACCGCAACTGAGTCGGTCCAAGCAAGTCGAACCGCGGCCATCGGCACCCCTCTTGCGGCGCCGGTGGCCGCTCTCTGACACCATGAAATTCATTCCCGAGGGCGAGTTGCGGTCGGACCTGTTGGCCGGCCTCAAGCAAGGCGTGCTGTTTGCCGCAAGCGCCCTCGTGCTCACTCTCCCGCCGGCCGGATTGGCGACCTTGCAGGCGCCGCCACGTGCGTCGCCGGCGACGGCCAGCGCCGTGGCGCCGATCGACGCCGTGGCGCCGATCGACCGCAGCGGGCCGTTCCGCTTCGCCGACTTCGGCTCGCATCCCGCCTCCGTCGACGCCCGCTTCGTCGCCGACTGGGTCGCCGACTCCGGCGACAGCAAGGGACTGCCCTATCTCATCCTCGACAAGCGCGACGCGCGCCTGTTCGTCTTCGCCGCTGACGGTCGGCTGATCGACACCAGCCCGGTGCTGCTCGGCGCCGCACCCGGCGACGACTCGGTCGAAGGCATCGGCACCCGGCCGATGGATCAGGTGCGGCCCGAGGAGAAGACGACTCCGGCCGGCCGTTTCGTCGCCGCGGCCGGACACAACGCCGCCGGCGAGGAGGTCGTCTGGGTCGACCACGGCGCGGCCGTGTCGATGCACCGCGTGCGCCTGGTCGACCCGAAGGAGCGCCGGCTCGAGCGGCTGGCATCGCCGGATCCGAGGCAACGGCGCATCTCGTATGGCTGCATCAACGTCCCGGTCGCGTTCTTCGAGGCGGTCGTCTGGCCCCTGCTCCAAACGACCCGGGCCGTGACCTACGTGCTGCCGGAAACCCGCAGCGTCCACGAGGTCTTTGCCGGCGCCTATGACCAGATCATGAAGGTCGCCGCCCAAGCGCCCCCGGACCCACCGCGGGTTGCGATTTCCCGACAGATTTCCCGACAGTAGCCCCGGTCAATTCTTCGCCGGCACCAAGCCGCCGCCAGAATTCCCCATCCCGGCGAGAGCACGCGCTCACCGCCGGCCGGGAGGTGAATCGGGATGCCGGGTCGGGTTCGGCTGCTGCTGGCAGCCTGTGGGTGGTTGTGTGCCGCGGCGTGTCAGGCGGCGCCGGACTTCGCCGCCGAGCGGGCCTCGGCCGACGCGCGCTACGCGGCTGCCTGGGTGCTGGCCGGCGCCGACAACCAGAACCTGCCGTTCGCCGTCGTCGACAAGCGCGACGCCCGGATCTACGTGTTCGAGGCCGGCGGCCGCCTGATCGGCGCCTCGGCGGTACTGCTTGGCATCGCCCCCGGCGACTTCTCGGTCGGCATCGATCGCGTTCCGGCCAGCCTGAGCCTGGCCGAGCGCACGACCCCGGCGGGCCGATTCGAGGCCCGGCCCGGCCGCAACGACAAGGGCGAGGACATCGTCTGGATCGACTACGCCGCCTCGCTCGCGCTGCACCGGCTGCGTCCCGCCCCGGTGCAGGAACGGCGGCCGGCGCGTCTGGACTCGCCCAGCCCCGACGACAACCGGATCTCCGCCGGCTGCGTCATCGTTCCCGTGGCGTTCTACGAAGGCGTCGTCGCGCCGACGCTCGGCACCAACCGCAGCGTCATCTACGTGCTGCCCGAAACGCACTCGCCGCGCGGCATGTTCGAGGCGCTGGCCCTCGACCTGTTCTGAGGGCGGGCGGCGGGCCCGCGGCGGCTCAGCCGTTCGCCAGGCCGGCGGCCTGGACGCCCGCGATGCAGATGGCCTCGTCCTCGTCGCCGGTGCCACCGGACGCGCCGACGCCGCCGAGCACCGCGCCGGCGCCGTCCTTGATCAGCACCGCGCCGGTCTGCGGCAGGAAGCGCCCTTTCGCCGTCGCGGCGAGGGTGACGAAGAAATTCGGGTTGTCCTTCGCGCGCTGCGCCAGCACCCGGCTGGACGCGCCCATGCCGATCGCCGCCCAGGTCTTGCCGGTGGCGACATCGACCCGGAACATGCTGGCGCCGTCTTCACGCAGCGCCACCTTGAGATGGCCGCTGGCGTCGAGCACCACCACGGCCATCGGCGGGTAGCCGGCCTGGCGCGCCGCGGCGAGGGCGGCGTCGGCAATCGTCCGGGCCTGGAGAAGCGTGAGGGTGGTCATGAGTGCGTGCAGCGGGGAGATGGAGGAGCGGCGAGTGTGCCGGGCGAGGCGCTTCCGCGGCAAGGGACAATCGCCGCCAGTCCTCTTCCCTGCCCTCAGCAAGAACGCAACCGATGGCCTGGCCCACTCCGTTCCCGCGCGGCCCCAGCCCCGCCGACCTCAGCCGTCGCCTGAAGAAGCTCGACCGGGTCTTCAGCATCGAGAAGATCCTGGCCGAAGGCATGGGCGCCAGCGAAGTGATCGCCTATTACGAGGAGTGCTCGCCGGCCTATCGCAAGCATCACTCGCGTGAGGGCTCAATGCATCTGGCGATCAGCCCCGGCGGTCGATTCCGTCCGGAGGGCTTCTACGGGCAGCTCGACCGGATCTCGGCGTCCTGGCCGAACGATCCGCCGGAGGCGGTGCTCGAGCTCGGCTTCGGCCAGGGCTTCAACCTCGCCTATCTCGCCGCGCGCTTCCCCGAGGTGCGCTTCAGCGGCATCGACCTGACGCCGACCCATCCCGGCCTCGCCCGAAGCCGCCTCGACCAGCTCGGCCTGACGAACGTCGAGCTTGCCGAAGGCGACTTCCACGCCCTGCCCTACGCCGATGCCAGCTTCGACCTCGTCTTCGCGATCGAGGCGTTCTGCTACGCCCGCGACCTGCGGCAGGCGCTCTCGGAGGTGGCGCGCGTGCTGCGACCGGGCGGCACGTTCCGGCTGTTCGACGGCTACCTCTCGCGCCGGCCCGAGGCCTTCACGGCCGATGAGGCGCTGGCCGCGGAACTGGTGGCCAAGGGAATGGCACTCGAAAGCTTCCAGCTGTTCGACGACCTGATCGCCACCGCCGATGCCGTCGGATTGAAAAGCCGCGCGGTCATCGCGCTCGACGAGGAGATCGAGCCGAACCTGCGCAAGCTCGAACGCCTGACCGGCGCCGTGATCCGCTTCCCCTGGCTCGGCCGGCGCGCCCTGGCGCGGCGCTCGCCGATGCGCGGACGCAACGTGATCTCGGGCTACTTGATGCGCTCGACCGTGGGGCTGGGAATCACGCCCTACCGCGACATCCTGCTGCAGAAACCGGCCTAGCGCGGCCGCTGCCGTCGACCGCTCACTTGCCGAGCAGGTTGTCGAGATCCTTGTTCAGCTTCTTCATGTATTCGCGCTCGGAGTCGGGTGCCTTTTTGCCCGGCGGGTTCTGGGTTTCGGTCCTGGGCGCGGACGCCCGCTTGGCGGCCGGCGGTGCAACCGCGGCTTCCTGGGCGACGTCGGTCACGCCGATCGCGAAACGGTCGGGGCAGGGTTCGCTCGCCGCGCATTGCGGCGTGCCGATGAGACTGGCCAGGCCATCGGCCGCCAGCCTGGCCTCGAGCGCGCCGCGCTCGACGACGAGCGAATCGGCGTCGCGAACGAAGGCGGCGGTGGCGAAGTCGCGCGGCTTTTCCGACAGCATCGCGACCACGCGCCAGCGGCCGAGCGGCGCGTTGGCGGCGTGCTTCACGGCGTCCCGGTACCGGAGGGTGACGCTGCCATCGGCCTTGACCGCGTTGCCGCCCTCCTTCACTTCGGGCGTCAGGCGATAGACCCGGTCGGCGGCCTGGTCCCAGACGAAGAGATAGAGCAGACCGTCCGACTTGCTGCGCACCGACAGCGTCAGGTCGTTGCCGACCGCGGCGCCGGCCGGCGCGTCCAGCGTGATCGACAGGCGCGGGTCCGCGGCCGCCAGGGCCGCATCGATGGCCGCAGGCAGGCTGGCGATGCGCGCCACGGGCGCCGGTGTCGGCGCGACGACCGCAGACGCGACCGGTGACTTGACGACCGACACGGCGGCGACGGGGACGCTCGGCGTCGGCGACGTGGACCGATGGCTGGCGTAGTAAGCGAAGCCGGCGAGCGCCAGCACGGCCAGCACGCCGACGGAGACGAGCATCGGCTTGTTGCTGCGGGCCGAAGCCGGCTGCGGGAAGCGCGCCGCGTAGTCGGTCGCGGAGAAACCGACCACCGTTTCTTCGCTCGGCTCCACCGGCTCGGGCG
>DATCGH010000424.1:0-14324 GCA_036509055.1 Caldimonas sp. | reverse complement strand
GGCCGGCGTCGCCGGCCGCTCCGGCCAGGCGCCGGCGAGGACGTCGAGGTCGGCGCGCAGCTTGACGCCGCAGCGCTCGAGTTCGCTCTGCAGCTGGCGGGCGGCGCCGAGGCCGAGCACGTCGCCGTCGACCGCGACGGTGGCGCCGGCGGCGAGGTTCTTGCAAAGCCACTCGCCGTGGTAGCTCGCCCCCGGAGACGGCGTCTTCACCAGCTCGATGCCGCTGCCGGCGAGCTCGCGCTCGGCCTGCACCCAGTAGCGGCTGTCGACGAAGAGCGCGGCCTTGTCGAGCGTGATCGTCAGCGTGGCGACCGAGCCGGTAAAGCCCGAGGCCCACTGCCGGCCCTGCCAGCGCTCGGGCAGGTATTCGGAGAGGTGCGGATCGCTCGACGGGATCAGCGCCGCGGCGCAACCCTCGGCTTGCAGCACCGCGCGGATGCGCTCGACGTTCAGGCGGGCCGGGGAGGTGCGTGTGTCCATGAATTCGATTCTAGGAGCGGCGTTTGACCGCGTTCGCGTCGGGCTCGGCCACCACCCGGGCGCTGCGTTCGTACGTGAAATACGCCCAGGCCCAGTCGACCATGACGATCAGCCGGTTGCGAAAGCCGATCAGGAAATAGATGTGCGCGAACAGCCAGAACAGCCAGGCCGGCAAGCCGCTGAAGCGCAGCGCCCCCAGGCCGGGCACGGCCAGCTCGACGATCGCCGACTTGCGCCCGACCGTGGCGAGGTTGCCGTAGTCGATGTAGCGGAAGGGCCGGGTCGGCTCGCCTTTCAGCCGGCGCAGGAGATTGGCCGCGGCGGCGCGGCCCATCTGCTTGGCCCCGGGGCTGATGCCGGGCACCGGCGTGGGCTCGCCCTTGCCGTAGCTTTTCGCGGCGGCGAGGTCGCCGACGACCGCGATCTCCGGATGCCCGGCCAGGCTCAGGTCGGGCTCGACCACGATCCGGCCGGCGCGGTCGAGCGTCGCGCCGGTGCCGCGGGCGAGATCGGCGCCGAGCGGCGAGGCGGCGACGCCGGCGGCCCAGATGACGGTGCGGCAGGCCAGCCGCTGCTCGCTGGCCTCGCCGCCGGCGGCTGCCGCTGCCTTGTAGGTCACGCCGTCGGCATCGACGCCGGTGACCATCGAGCCGGTGCGGACCTCGACGCCGAGCCGCGCAAGCTGCTCGCGCGCCCGCTCCGACAGGCGCGGCACGAAGGCACCGAGCACCCGGTCCGAGCCTTCGAGCAGGACCACCCGGGTGCGCTTCGAGTCGATGCGGCGGAACTCCTTCGACAGCGTGTGCTGCGCGATCTCGCTCATCGTCCCCGCCATCTCCACCCCGGTCGGGCCGCCGCCGATGACGGCGAAGGTCATCCAGGCGTCGCGGCTGGCGGCGTCCAGGGCCCGCTCGGCCCGCTCGAACGCGCCGATGACGCGGGCGCGGATGTCGAACGCGTCGGCCAGTGTCTTCAGGCCCGGAGCGTGCGCCGCCCACTCGTCGTGGCCGAAATAGCTGTGCGTCGCGCCGGCGGCGACGATCAGGTGGTCCCAGGCGATGCGCTCGCCGCCGTCGACGGTGACGTTTCTGCCGGCGACGTCGATCGCCTGCACCTCCGCCTTCAGGATCGTCAGGTTGCCGCGCTTCATCTGCCGCTGCAGCACGTGGCGGATCGGCGCGCTCACCGCCGGCGCGCTCAGCCCGGCCGTGGCCACCTGGTAGAGCAGCGGCTGGAACAGGTGGTGGTTGGTGCGGTCGACGAGCGTGATCTCGATGTCGGCCTTCGACAGCGCCCGCACCGCCTCGATGCCGCCGAAGCCGCAGCCGATGATCAGCACGCGCGGTCGGCTCATCGCCCCGTCTCCGCGACCGCGACCGCGATCGCCGGCCCGGGATCGATCAGCCGTTCGGCCACCATGTGGATGTGGGTGCGCAGCGCATAGAGCTCCTCGGCGTAGCTGAGCGGCACGGTCACCTGCTCGACCCGCTTTTCGATCGCCTCGAGCTCGCGCAACAGCTCGGCGTTCGGCCGCTTGCCGATCGCCTCCTCCACCTCGCGCAGCTGCCGATACCAGCGGAACACGCGCGAGCGGATGCGCAAGGTGTAGAGCGGCGGCAGGACGCGCGACAGCGGCAGGAGCACGGCGACGATGGTGAGGATCGCCGGCCACATCCGGTCGACCAGGTTCGCCAGCCAGAACGGCAGGTAGTGCTGCAGCACCGGCACGCCGCTGGCGTAGAAGCGCTGTGCCTCGCGCGACAGCGGCCGCTCGGTGTTGCGCGGGCTGGGGAAGTCGCCCTTCTTCTGGAACCAGCCGGCGCCGCCGTGGATCTCCTGCGCCGCCTGCACGAACAGCTGGATCAGGGCCGGGTGGGTGCTCTTTCTCGCCAGCAAGGTCGCGGTCGGGGCGATCAGGTGCACGTCGGTCGACGGCAGGTCCTTTGCCAGGTCGACCACGCCGCGCGGCAGCGTCACCGCGGCGAGAAACGGCAGGCGACGGGCGTAGGCCTCGGCCTGGGCGAAATCGAACAGGCGGATCCCGGGCGTCTTCAGCAGCATCTGCACCATCAGCGACTCCGGGGCCGAGGCGAACACGACCGCGTCGATGCGGCCGTCGAGCAGGCCGACGACCGCCGGCGTCTGCGCCTCCTGGAGCAGGGTCAGCGCCGGACGCTCGAGCTCGTTGGCCGCCATCATCTGCGCCATCAGGTTGGGCACGCCGCTACCCGGCGGGCCGATGTTGACGCGCCAGCCGGCAAGCTGGCTCACGGCCGTGAGCTCGGGCGCCCTCAGCAGCCGCTCGGCCGCGTCGCCGCGATAGAACAGCCAGACCGGCTCGTGGAACAGGCTGCCGAGCGAGACCAGGCCGTCGGCCGCGGCGTCGTCCGCGCCGTCGCGCAAGGCGGCCGGGTCGGCGCCGCCCTGGACGAAGGCGATGTCGACCTCTCCGCCCGGCTCGCGCAGCAAGGCGAGGTTCTCGGCCGCGCCGGCGGTCGGTCGCAGCCGCACCTCGATCCCGTTCTCCTTCAGGATCCGGGCGTAGCGCTTGCCGAACTCGGCGTAGGCGCCCTGGTCCTGGCCGGTGGCCAGCGTGACCTGCTTCGGCGGCGTCGGATCGAGCAGCACGTAGGCCAGGGCGACGAGGCCGATCGTCAGGAGCACGAACGGCGCGGCGGTGAAAAGCAGCTCCCGCAGCGTGAGCAGGGTTTCGCGGAGGCTTTCGCGCATGGCCGCATTGTCCCTTCGCGGGCTCGCAACCCCAGCGCGGCTGCGTTGCCGGCCGCGCGCTATCCTGCTTCGGTTATGCGCCTGCTCCTCGTCGAAGACGACCGCATGATCGGCGAGAGCCTGCAACGGGCGCTGCGCCTCGAGGGCTATGCGGTCGACTGGGTGCGCGACGCCGCCGCCGCCGACAGCACCCTGGCAAGCGAGCGCTTCGACCTGGTGCTGCTCGACCTCGGCTTGCCGCCTGGAGCGGGCGCCGGCGCCGGCGGCCCTGCCGACGGGCTCTCGGTGCTGCGCGCCGCCCGCGCCCGCCACGATGCGACCCCGGTGATCGTGCTCACCGCCCGCGATGCGCGCGGCGACCGGGTCGCCGGCCTCGACGCCGGCGCCGACGACTACCTGGTCAAGCCGTTCGAGCTCGACGAGCTCAATGCCCGGATCCGCGCGGTGCTGCGCCGCCATGCCGGCCGGGCCGAGCCGCTGCTCTCGGCCGGCGGCGTGACCCTCGACCCGGCCACCCGCCGGGTCGCCAAGGACGGCGTCGCGGTGTCGCTCTCGGCGCGCGAGTTCGCGGTGCTGGAGGCGCTGCTCGCCAAGCCGGGCGCGGTGCTGTCGCGGGCCCAGCTCGAAGACCGGCTCTACGGCTGGGGCGAAGAGATCGAGAGCAACGCCGTCAGCGTCTACGTGCACCAGCTCAGGCGAAAGCTCGGCGCCGACTTCATCCGCACCGTCCGCGGCGTCGGCTATTTCATCGACGCCGCGGCATGAGCTCGCCGGGCCGCCCCAAGAGCGATACCGGAGTGCGCAGCACGAAGGTCCTCGAATGACCTCGATCCGCGCCCGCTTGCTGGCGTCGTTGCTCGGCCTGCTGGCGCTGGCGGCGCTGCTGATGGGCGCGGTCACCTACCGCAACGTCCTCGCCGAGACCGAGACCCTCTTCGACTACCAGTTGCAGCAGATGGCGCTGTCGCTGCGCGACCAGGGCGAGATCTCGGCGGCCCAGGCGGACAGCATCGCCGATGCGCAGCTCGACTTCGTGATCCAGATCTGGACCGTCGACGGCCGCAGCATCTACGCTTCGCGGCCGCATTCGTCGCTGCCGGCGCGGGCGCTGCTCGGCCTGGCGACGCTCCAGGTCGACGGCCGCGCCTGGCGCACCTACAGCGTCGCCACCCGCGAGCGCGTGATCCAGGTGGCGCAGCCGGTGGAGATCCGCCAGCGCCTGGCGGCGCATGCCGCCTGGCGCAGCGTCGTTCCCCTTGTCCTGATGGCGCCGCTCGCCGCGCTGCTGATCTGGTGGCTGGCGGCGACGCAGCTGGCGCCGCTCTCGCGCCTCGCCGGCGAGCTGCGCGCCCGCGATGCCCGGTCGCTGGCGCCGCTCGCCGGCGGCGACCTGCCCGATGAGCTGGCGCCGCTGGCGGAATCGCTCAATGCGCTGCTCGAGCGCCTGCGCCAGTCGCTCGACGCGCAGCGGGCCTTCGTCGCCGATGCGGCGCACGAGCTGCGCTCGCCGCTCACGGCCTTGAAGCTGCAGCTCGAGCTGCTGCGTCGCGCCGGCGCCGAGGGCGAGCTCGAGGCGGCGCGCATCGGCATCGGC
Organism: Caldimonas sp.; assembly: GCA_036509055.1. GTDB lineage: Bacteria > Pseudomonadota > Gammaproteobacteria > Burkholderiales > Burkholderiaceae_C > Schlegelella_A. The sequence goes on along the minus strand of DATCGH010000424.1, from coordinate 9,520 downwards.
GAAGGCATCGCGCGCGCCACGCGGCTGGTCGAGCAGCTGCTGGCCCTGGCGCGCAGCGAGCCGGGCGCCGCACCGGCGGCACGCGAGCGCGTCGACCTGGCCGAGATCGCCCGCCGGACGGCGGCCGAGACGGTGCCGTTCGCGGCCTCGCGCCGGATCGAGCTCGAGCTGACCGCACCGGCGCCGGCCTTCGTCGATGGCGATCCGGTGGCGCTGGCGCTCCTGGTGCGCAACCTCGTCGACAACGCTGCCCGCTACTCGCCGCCCGGATCGCGGGTCGAGCTCGCGGTCGCCGGTGGCGCGGACAGCGTCACCCTCACCGTCGACGACGCCGGCCCTGGCATCCCGGAGGCCGAGCGGCAGCGCGTTTTCGACCGCTTCTACCGCCGCGCCGAAGGCGGCGAATCCGGCTCGGGCCTCGGCCTGGCGATCGTCCAGAGCGTCGCGACCTCGCACGGCGCGACGGTGGCGCTCGACCGCTCGCCCCAGGGCGGCCTGCGCGCCGTGGTCCGTTTCGCCGCCGCTTCGTCCGAGCGGCCGTCTTAATCTCCGCCTAATCGAGTCCTAACGAAGCGCTAACCCGCCGTCCCTATCTTCGGTGGCAACGCGGAATCCTTCCGCACTCACCGCAGCAGGAGACGACATGAACTTGAAACCCCTGAGCGCGGCCCTCGTCGGCGCCGGCATCGCCGTCGTCGGCACCGCCGGCGCGATCGACCTTCCGAAATGGCTGAAGAGCGACACCCCGGTCGCCGCCGCGCCGCAGCAGCTCGCAACGCCCGAGAAGGTGGTGCCGCCTGCGCCGCTCGCCACCGTGCCCGGCCAGGTGCCGAACTACCGCGCCATCGTCAAGCAGGCGGCGCCGGCGGTCGTCGGCATCACCGTCGAAGGCATGCACAAGGTCAGCGCCGAGGACCAGGCCGGTGGCCTGCCCGACGGCATGGACGCCGACCCGTTCTTCAAGTTCTTCCGCGGCATGCCGGGCTTTCCGCAGCGCGGCCGGCAGAACCCGTCGACGCCGTTCAAGGGCATGGGCTCGGGCTTCATCATCAGCTCCGACGGCCTGGTGCTGACCAACGCCCACGTCGTGCGCGAAGCCAAGGACGTGACCGTCAAGCTGAGCGACCGGCGCGAGTTCACGGCCAAGGTGCTCGGCCTCGACACCAGCACCGACATCGCCGTGCTGCGCATCGATGCCAAGGACCTGCCAGTGGTTCGTCTCGGCGATCCGAAGGGCCTCGAGGTCGGCGACCCGGTGCTGGCGATCGGCGCGCCCTACGGCCTGGAGCAGACCGCGACCCAGGGCATCGTCAGCGCCAAGGGCCGCTCGCTGCCCGGCGACGCGGTGGTGCCGTTCATCCAGACCGACGCCGCGGTCAACCCCGGCAACTCGGGCGGCCCGCTGTTCGACGGCAGCGGCTCGGTGGTCGGCATCAATGCCCAGATCTATTCGCGCAGCGGCGGCTTCCAGGGTCTCTCGTTCGCGATCCCGATCGACGTCGCGCTCAAGGTCAAGGAGCAGATCGTCGCCACCGGCAAGGCCCGTCATGGCCGGCTCGGCGTGGCGGTGCAGGACCTGAACCAGTCGCTCGCCGATTCGTTCGGCCTGAAGGAGGTGGGCGGCGCGCTGATCTCGAGCGTTGCGCCGGGCAGCGCTGCGGCCGAAGCCGGCCTGAAGTCGGGCGACGTGATCACCGAGGTCAACGGCGAGCCGGTGCTGCGCTCCGGCAGCCTGTCGAGCCTGATCGGCATGGCGGCGCCGGGCGACCGGGTCAAGCTGAAGGTCTGGCGCGACCACGGCGAAAAGACGATCGACGCCAAGCTCGGCAGTGCCGACGAGAGTGCCGAGAAGGTGGTGGCCGAGGCCGGCCCGGCCGACGGCAACCAGCTCGGGCTGTCACTCCGGCCGCTGACCCGCGAGGAGAAGCGCGAGGCCAAGCTCGACGCCGGTCTGGTGGTCGAGCAGGCCGGCGGTGCTGCCGGCCGGGCGGGCATCCAGGCGGGCGACGTGCTGCTGGCGATCAACGGCAAGCCGGTGCAGTCGGTCGAGCAGGTGAAGGGCGTGATCGCCGCCAAGCCGAAGAGCGTCGCGCTGCTCGTGCAGCGCGATGGCGAGACGATCTTCGTGCCGGTGAAGGTCGGCTGAAGCGTACCGGGCGTCGCGCCGAAGCGACGCCCGTGACGTAGTTTTCGGGCGGATGCCGGTCGGGACTCCCTCCGGTGTCCGCTGCGGCGCTAAGCTCCTCCGGGGTTTACCCGAGGGAGCTGGCCATGAAAGCAGGCGTCGTCGTTCGTTCTTTCGCCGCGCTCGTGCTCGTCGCGTCGGCAGGGGGCGGGGCAGAGGCGGCCACCGACGTGCGCGTCCTGCTCGGCATCGATCCGGCCGATTCCTCCGGCGACGTGCTGCTCAGCGCCTCGGTCGCGCCGTCGCAGTCGCTGACCCGCGTGACCGGCATGCGCACCACGATCACCCAGACCTCCAGCATGGCCGAGGTGATGCGCGCCAGCCGAACCGTGGAGAACGAGGTGATCATCGCCCCGGCGCACGTCACCGCCTCGGCGATCCTCCATGCCTACCAGCTGCTCGCCACCAGCGGCCAGGAGCAGGTCTACGCGCTGGTCGCGAAGAGCAGCATCGACGCGGTCGACAAGCTGCCCGGCAAGCGGATCTACCTGCCGCAGCAGGATTCGCTGCGCAGCTACGTCGCCAAGGGCCTGCTCACCGAATCGGGCGTGAAGCTCGCCCAGTTCTCCAAGGTCACCTACGGCAACACCAGCGGTGGCGGCCTGGTCGCGCTCGGCTTCGACATGGCCGACGTGACCATCGCCGACGAAAGCCAGGCGAAGGAGTGGATCGCCGCCCATCCGGGCCAGGCCCGGATCCTGAAGACCACGCGGCCGGTGCCCGGCGGCATGAGCATGGTGGTGCGCAAGGACTTCTGCGCCACCGACTGCTCCCGCCTCAGCGACTGGGTGACCTCGGGCGAGGGCTCGATCCCGGGCGTGGGCAAGCTCCGCCTCGCCTCCGCCGACGCCGGCAAGCTATTCACCTATGTCGCCTCGCTCGGCATCACCACGCCCGACACGCTCAAGGGCGCGACCCGGGTGAGCGCCGAGGAGGTGGCCGAGCTCGCCAAGCAGGGCGCGACCATCGTCGACACCCGCAGCCAGAAGGAACACGACAGCGAGCACGTGCGCGGCGCGATCCTCGCTTCCTACCTCGAGAAGAGCCTGAAGGAAGTGGACTTCGACGCCAGCAAGGACGACTTCTCGGCCCTGAAGGCCGTGCCCAAGGACAAGCCGGCGATCTTCTTCTGCAACGGTCCCGAGTGCTGGAAGTCGTACAAGGCGTCGCGAGCCGCGGTCGCCGCTGGCTATGCGAAGGTCTACTGGTTCCGCGGCGGCATGCCGGAGTGGCGCGACAAGCGCCTGCCGGTCGAAGGCAATGCCGCAGCGGCGCTGGCCAAGATCCCGTCGCCGCCGCCCAAGCCCGCCGGCAAGGCGGTCGCCGCCGCGCACTGAGCTGCGGGCCGCCCCGCCGGCCCGGACCTAGTCGCCGCGCCGAAGATCGACGACGCGCTCGGCCTGCTCGCTTTCGAGCCAGAGCCTGCCGTGGATGCGCTGGTCGCCGAGATCGACCGCGCCGCGGAACAGTCCTTCGTCGATCTTCTCGCCGCTCGCGCCCGGCGCGGCGATGTGCACGTTGATGACCACGCGGCGCATGCCGAGCGTCGGATCGATGCGCCGGGCGCGTTCCGGATCGGCCCTGGGCGCGGACGCGGAGCCGCCGGCCGACGCGGCGTCCGCCGGCGCGCTCGCCGGCTTCGCGGCGGTCTCGCCCTCGTCGATGAACTCGCCTTCGCCGCGGTAGATCACCTGCTTCAGATCGCTGCCGTTGCGCTCCTTCCAGGCATCGCGCACGCCTTCCCATTGCGGGTCGGTCTCGATGCCAACGGTGCTCGACAGGCGAACGCTGCGATCCTTCTGTGCCAGGGTCACGAGCATCAGCCCGCCCTCGCCCGAGGTCGGCGCGCCGCGCAGGCCGATGCGCCCCCGCCAGATGCCCGTGAGGTTCGCGGCCCGGCGCTGGTGCCAGCGCCAGGCGCCCCAGCCGCCGACGAGGAGCAGGCCGACCGTCAGCATGCCGAGGACCCCGCGGCGGCCGCCGTCGGTGGCGGCCTCTTCGCCGGGCCCGCCTTCGTCGATGGGCATCGGCGTCGTCGACGGCCCGTCGTCGTGCAAGGGCAGCGGCATGGTGCCGGAATGCGTGGCGGCCTGCGGGCTAACGCCCAGCCCGCGCAGCTTGACGGCGAGCCGGGCGATGTCGCCAGGCCACTCGGCCTTGCGCAGACGCCGGTGCGGCAGGTGCGAGAGGCGCTCGAACGGCGTCGGCAGGTCCGTGCCCGGTGCCCGATCGGCCAAGCCGTCGCCGAGCAGAGGCAGGATCAGGGCACCGGCGCTCAGGCCGGCGTCGAGGCAGGCGCGAAGGCCCGCGTCGTCTTCTGTGCCAGCGCTGGACGGCGCCTCGGGGGTGACGAGGGCGATGAGGATGGGCGTGTCGCCCGGCGTCCCGGCCAGGGCCTCGCGCCAGCGCGCGCTCGAGGCCGCATCGGCCTCGATGGGCACGACCTGGTCCTCGCCGAACATGGCGTCGAGCTCCGCGGCGAGTGCCGTCGCCAAGGCCGCGGCGTCGCCCGGACGATGGCTGATGAAGACCCGCGCACCCATGGGAACCTCCTAGCTCCGCTCTTGGTCACCGTCCCGGAGGGTGGCGCGGCGGGCTCGTTTGGCGGCGAGTCTCGCCGAGCCGATCGTGCGATACAAGCGGTTTGCACCGATGGATCGCCAGACGGCTTGGTGCACAGTTGTTTGTTTGCTGCAGTCGGGGAGCGCGAGTGAACGAACGGAAATCGGTGCTGGTGATCGGCGCCGGCGATTCGACCGGCGGGGCGATCGCCCGGCGCTTCGCCCGCGAAGGCTTCGTCGCCTGCGTCACCCGGCGCACCGCCGAGAAGCTCGAGCCGCTGGTCGCGGCGATCCGCGGCGAGGGCGGCGAGGCGCACGGCTTCGCCTCCGACGCGCGCAAGGAAGTCGACATGGAGACGCTGGTCGCCTACATCGAGCGCGAGGTCGCGCCGATCGAGGTGGCGGTGTTCAACGTCGGCGCCAACGTCCGCTTCTCGCTGACCGAAACCACCGAGCGGGTCTACCGCAAGGTCTGGGAGATGGGCGCGCTCGGCGGCTTCCTGATGGGCCGCGAGGTCGCCCGGGCGATGCTCGGCCGCGGCCACGGCACCATCATCTTCACCGGCGCCACCGCCAGCATGCGCGGCAGTGCCGGCTTCTCTGCCTTCGCCGGCGCCAAGCACGCCTTGCGGGCGCTGGCGCAGAGCATGGCGCGCGAGCTCGGGCCCCAGGGCATCCACGTCGCCCATGTCGTCATCGACGGCTCGATCGACACGCCCTTCATCGCCGAGAACTTCCCCGAGCGCTACGCGACGAAGAGCGAGGACGGCATCCTCAGCCCCGATGCCATCGCCGAGAACTACTGGAGCCTGCACCGCCAGCCGCGAAGCGCCTGGACCCACGAGCTCGACCTGCGGCCCTGGGCCGAAACCTGGTGAGACGACGATGACAGACAGCAAGCGCCTCGAATACTTCTTCGACTTCGGCAGCCCGACGTCGTACCTGGCCTGGACCCAGTTGCCGGGGATCGTCGCCGAGACTGGCGCCGAGCTGGTCTGGCGGCCGATGCTGCTCGGCGGCGTGTTCAAGGCCACCGGCAACGCCAGCCCGGTGAGCGTGCCGGCCAAGGGTCGCTGGATGGGCGCCGACATCGCCCGCTGGGCCAGGCGCTACGGGGTGCCGTTCCGCTTCAATCCGCACTTCCCGATCAACACCCTGACCCTGATGCGCGGCGCCGCCGGCCTGCAGCTGCGCGCGCCGGAACAATTCGCGCGCTACTGCGAGGTGGTCAGCAAGGCCTTGTGGGAGGAAGCCCGGAACCTCGGCGACCCCGCTGTCCTGGCGGCGACGCTCGCCGCCGCCGGCTTCGACGTCGAGGCCTTCACCGAACTGGTCGGCGACCCGGAGGTGAAGGCGAGGCTGGTCGCGACCACCGAGGAGGCGGTGGCGCGCGGCGTCTTCGGCGCGCCGACCTTCTTCGTCGGCGAGGCGATGTTCTTCGGCCAGGACCGGCTCGACTTCGTGCGCGAGGCGCTGCTGCGCTGACGCTTGTGACGCCGGGTCGGCGGCGTCAAAGGTCCGTGCGCAGCTTCCAGATCTCCGGGAAGAGCACCACGTCGAGCATCTTGCGCAGGTAGCTCACGCCGCTGGTGCCGCCGGTGCCGCGCTTGAAGCCGATCACCCGCTCGACCGTCGTGACATGCCTGAAGCGCCAGAGGCGGAAGGTGTCCTCCAGGTCCATCAGCTCCTCGCCGAGCTGGTAGAGGTCCCAGTACGCCTCGGGGTCGCGGTAGACCACGAGCCAGGCCTGCTCGACGCCTTCGCTGATCGGGCGCGGCAGCGACCAGTCGCGCTCGACCTCGCCGGCGGGCACCGGCAGGCCGCGCCGCGCCAGCAGGCGGATCGCCTCGTCGTAGAGCGACGGTGCGGCGAGCGCCGCCTGCACCTGGGCGAGGAGGTCGGCGCGATGGGCATGCGGCTTCAGCATCTCCGCGTTCTTGTTGCCGAGGCGGAACTCGATCATCCGGTACTGCCAGCTCTGGAAGCCGCTGCTCGAGGCGAGCGAGGGCCGCATCGCCGAATACTCGGGCGGCGTCATCGTCGCCAGCACGTCCCAGGCGTGGACCAGCTGCTCCATGATCTTGCTCACCCGGGCGAGCATCTTGAAGGCGCGGTGCAGCTCGTCGGCCGAGACGGCGGCGATCGCCGCCTCGAGCTCGTGCAGCAGCAGCTTCATCCACAGCTCGCTCACCTGGTGCTGGACGATGAACAGCATCTCGTCGTGTGCCCCCGAGCGGCGCTGCTGCGCCCCGAGCACGGCGTCGAGATGGAGGTAGTCGCCGTAGCTCATGTCGCGGCTGAAATCCACCTTGGCGGCAGCGTCGTCGTCGGCGGGCGGCCGGGTCTTCGGGTCGGTCATCAGGTCACCGCGGCGCGCTGCGCGAACCGCGGCTCGCGCCAGGTTTCGCGGGAGAGCACTTCGGCCAGCACCGTGGCCGCATCCCAGGCGTCGACGAAGCGGGTGTAGAGCGGCGTGAAGCCGAAGCGCAGCAGGTGGCCGTCGCCGCCGTCCTGGCCGGCACGAAAGTCGCCGACCACGCCGCGCTCGATCAACGCCTGCATCACCGGGTAGCCCTCGGCATGGGCGAAGCTCACCTGGCTGCCGCGCTCGGCCGGGGCGCGCGGCGACGCCAGCGTCAGGCCGAGGCCGGCGCAGGTGGCCTCGACGCGCTCGATGAAGAGGGCGGTGAGGGCGATCGACTTGTCGCGCAGCGCCGGCATGCCGCCGAAGGCCTCGGCTTCGCCGAACACCTCGAGGCCGCATTCCAGCGCCCGCATCGCCAGGATCGGCGGCGTGCCGCAGACGAAGCGCTCGATGCCGGTGGCCGGCCGGTAGGTCGGCGCGAACTCGAACGGCGCCGCATGGCCGAGCCAGCCGGACAGGGGCTGGCGCAGGCCTTCGCGGTCCATGCGCGCGGTGTGCCGGGGATGGGCCCAGACGAAGGCCGGCGCCCCGGGTCCGCCGTTCAGGTACTTGTAGCCGCAGCCGACGGCGAGGTCGGCGTTGGCGGCGTGGACGTCGACCGGCACGGCGCCGGCCGAGTGCGCCAGGTCCCAGACCGTGAGCGCGCCGGCGGCGTGGGCGATCCGCGTCAGCTCGGCCATGTCGTGGATGCGGCCGCTGCGATAGTTGACGTGCGTCAGCATCAGCAGCGCCACGTCGTTGGTCAGGTTGTCGACGAGGTCGGCGGCCTCGACCAGGCGCAGCTTCAGCCCGGCGGCGATGGCGACGCTCTCGGCGATGTAGAGGTCGGTCGGAAAGTTGCTGCGCTCCGAGAGCAGGGTGGTGCGCGCCGGCGCGTCCGCTTTCTGCAGGGCAGCGCAGGCGGTCAGTGCCTTGAACAGGTTGACCGAAGTCGAGTCGCCGGTCGAGATCTCGCCCGGCGCGGCGCCGATCAGGGTGGCGATGCGGTCGCCGATGCTGCCCGCCAGCTCGATCCAGCCGGCGCTGTTCCAGCTGCGGATCAGGCCTTCGCCCCATTCGCCGGCGATCGTCTGCTGCAGCCGGGCCGCGGTCCGGCGCGGCAGGGCGCCGAGCGAATTGCCGTCGAGGTAGATCAGGCCTTCGGGCAGCGTGAACTCGGCGCGCAGCGGTGCGAGCGGGTCGGCGGCGTCGCGGGCGAGCGCCTGGTCGCGCGTGGCGATCACGGCAGCGAACTCGGCGACACTGGCGGGGAGATGTTCACGATGGCGACGGTAGCAAAGCTTGCGCGGCCGCGGTGTCGGTTAAATCGCACAGGATGACGAGCGCAGGATATTCCGGAACACCGGCCACCGCGACGCCGCTCTCGCCCGCCGCGGGCGTGCTGCTCAGCGCCTATTTCGTGACGATCTGGGGCAGCGGCTTCGTCGTCACCCGGGTCGCCCTTTCGTATGCCGCGCCCTTCACCTACATCGGCGTGCGCTATGCCATCGCCTTTGCAGTCGCGCTGCTCGCCTTCGGCCTGCGGGCGGCCTGGCCGCGCACCCGCGCCGCCTGGGGCCATGTCGCCATCGCCGGCCTGCTGAGCCATGCCGGCTACCTCGGCGGCAGCCACTATGCGCAGCGCTGGGGACTTTCGGCCGGGGTGACGGCGCTGATCCTTGCGCTGCAGCCGATGCTGACCGCGCTGATCATGTCGCGCTGGCTGCACGAGCGGCTCTCGCGGCTGCAGATGTTCGGCGTCGCGGTAGGCCTCGGCGGCGTGGCGCTGGTCGTCGGCCACCGGGTCGACGGCGCGGCGATCGCGCTGCCGAGCCTGCTCGCCGTCGCCTGGGCACTGGCCTGCGTCACCGGCGGCACCCTCTACCAGCGCCAGTTCTGCGCCACCGTCGACCTGCGCGCCGCGGTCTGCATCCACTTCGCGGTCACGGCGCTGGTGATGCTGCCGCTGGCCGGGGCTTTCGAAGGCTTCGCCATCGAGTGGAACTGGCAGATCGCGGGGACGCTGCTCTATCACGTCGTGCCGGCGTCGATCGGTGCCTATAGCATCCTCCATCTGCTTCTGCGTCGCGGCCAGGCGACCAGCGTCACCAGCCTGCTCTACCTCACGCCGCCGGTCGCGGCGCTGGTGGAATGGGCGGTCTACGGCGTGCCGCCGACGGCGACGATGTGGCTCGGCATGGCGGTGGCCTGCATCGGCGTGGCGATGGTCTCCACCAGCCGGGCGGCACAGTCGAAGACGCCGATCGTCGAGGAGCCGTCGTAGCGGGCGGCGCCGGTCGGTCGGTTTGTCGGTCGGTTGGCCTCGGGCACGGGGCGGCCCCCTCCGCTCATGTCCCCCGAAGGCCGCCT
>DATCGH010000423.1:0-7100 GCA_036509055.1 Caldimonas sp. | reverse complement strand
CGCGACACCGGCAATCCCTGCGTCGTCGTCGGCGACTACGGCGATTCGGCCGAGACCTTCCGTGCCGCCGACCTGCTGCGCGACGCGCCGAAGCTGGCGCGCGCCGACTGGGCCGGCGCGACCTGGCCGCCGACGCTGGTGGCGCGCCGCTGGTGGTTCCGCCTCGGCGGCTACAGCACCGAGCTCTCGCCGGGCATGAGCAGCGACAACGACTACTCGATGAAGCTCTGGCAGGCCGGCTGCCGCCGCTTCGTCGGTGTCGGCGACTCGCTCGTCTACCACTTCCAGCAGAAGTCCACGGGCAAGGTGAAGAAGAACGACGGCCGCCGCCAGTTCCTCGACAAGTGGGGCATGACGCAGTCGACCTTCGACCGCTTCTACCTGCGTCGTGGGACACCGCTGCCGGCAGGCGGGGTGCTGGCCGAGCCGGAAGACTCGCCGGCGCTTCGGCGAGCGTTGTGGCGGGGGTGGGTGAAGAAGCGCTTCTCCTAGACCCTCACCCGGCCCTCTCCCGGACGGAGAGGAGGAAGAGGCGTCAGGTCTTGGCTTTCGGCACGCGGCCCATCAGGTAGAACTCGTCGTTCGGCCGCATCGAGGTGAAGTTGGCCATCCGGTTGGAGAGGCCGAAGAGGGCGGTGATGCCAGCGATGTCCCAGGCGTCCTCGTCGCTGAAGCCGTGCGCGCGCAGCGCCTCGAAGTCGGCTTCGCCCAGCGCCGACGAGTCGTTGCAGACCTTCATCGCGAACGCGAGCATCGCCTTTTGTCGTTCGCTGATGTCGGCCTTGCGGTAGTTCACCGCCACCTGGTCGGCGAGCAGCGGCTTCTTCTCGTAGATGCGCAGCAGCGCGCCATGGGCGACGACACAGTACAGGCACTGGTTGGCGCCGCTGGTGGCGACGATGATCATCTCCTTCTCGCCCTTGGTGAGGCCCGAGTCGCGCAGCAGCAGCGCGTCGTGGTAGGCGAAGAAGGCACGGAACTCGGCCGGCCGGCGGGCGTAGGCGAGGAAGACGTTGGGCACGAACCCTGCCTTTTCCTGCACCGCCAGGATCTGGGCGCGGATGTCCTCGGGCAGGTCGGCGAGCGCCGGCACGGGATAGCGGCTCACGGGGAAGGGCGACGAAGTGCTCATGCTTCAGCTCCTGAATTGCAAGGCATGGAGGCGGGCGTAGAGGCCGCCCGCGGCGATCAGCTCGGCATGCGAGCCCTGCTCGACGATGCGGCCGGCGTCGAGGGCGACGATCCGGCTCGCCCGCTCGATGGTCGAGAGACGATGCGCGATGACCAGGCTGGTGCGGCCGCGCATCAGCGTCTCCAGCGCCTGCTGCACCAGCCGCTCGGATTCGCTGTCGAGCGCCGAGGTCGCCTCGTCGAGGATCAGGATCGGCGCGTCGCGATAGATCGCCCGGGCGATCGCCAGGCGCTGCCGCTGACCTCCCGAGAGCTCGCTGGCGTTGTGGCCGACGATGGTGTCGATGCCCTGCGGCAGGCCGTCGGCGAACTCGAGCAGGTTGGCGGCGCGCAGGGCCGCGCGCACCCCCTGGCGGTCCATGCTCGCGCCGAGGGCGACATTGGCGGCGATGCTGTCGTTGAAGAGCGAGACGTCCTGGCTCACCAGCGCCATCTGCCGGCGCAGCGCCACCACGTTCCATTCGCCCAGCGGCTTGCCGTCGAGCGCGATGCTGCCCGAGGTCGGCTCGAGGAAGCGCGGCAGGAGATTGACCAGCGTCGACTTGCCCGCGCCCGAGGGCCCGACCAGGGCGACGCTTTCGCCCGGTGCGATCGTCAGGCTGATGCGGTCGAGCGCCGGCGTGCCGTTGTCGCCGCGGTAGGCGAGGCTCACATCGCGCAGCTCGATCCGGCCCTGAGCACGGCCCGGATCGAAGCTGCCGCCGGCTTCGGGCCGGCTGTGCGCCAGCAGGTCGACGCCGCGCTCGATCGCCGCCAGGCCTCGGGTGACCGGCGCTGCCGCCTCCGAGAGGTGCTTGATCGGCGCGATCAGCTGCAGCAGCGCGGTGATGAAGGCGACGAAGCCGCCGACCGTCGCCTGGTCGCGGCCGCTCTGCCAGAGCGCCGCGGTGATCACCGCCGCCAGGGCGCACGACGCCAGCATCTGGGTGAAGGGCGTCATCGTCGCCGAGGCGATCACCGCCTTGAGCGAGACCCGGCGCAGCCGTTCGCTGACGGCGCGGAAGCGCTCCGCCTGGGGCTTGCCGGCGGCATGCAGGCGCACGCTCTTCCAGGCGAGCACGTTCTCCTCGACGACGTAGCCGAGGTCGTCGGTCGCCTTCTGCGCCTCGACGGTGAAGCGATGCAGGCGTCGGCTGTAGTAGCGCATGACGACGGCGACCGCCGGCAGCATGACCGCGACCACCAGGGTGAGCTGCCAGTTGAGGTAGAGCAGCACCGCGAGCATCGCCACCGTCGTGAGCGAGTCGCGCACCAGGCTCTGCAGCGTGTAGACGAGCTGGTTGGCGCCGTTCTGCACCTCGAACGTCAGCGTGTTGGTGAGGCTGCTGGCGGTGTTGCGGGTGAACAGGGCCGGCTCGGCGTCGAGCAGCCGGCCGAACATGGTGGTGCGCATCTCGAGCACGCCGCGGTTCGCCGCCCAGGCCATGCCGTATTGGGCGACGAAGCCGGCCGCGCCGCGCACGATCGTCAAGCCGATCACTGCCGTGGGCACCGCCCAGAGCGGCACGCCCCCGAGCTGGAAGCCCTTGTCGAGCAGCCATTTGAGCAGGAGCGGGATCGCCGGCTCGGTCATCGCGCCGACTGCCGAGCCGGCGAGGGCGATCGCGAAGCCACGCTTTGCGCTCGCGAAGTACGGCACGATGCGGCGGAGGCGCTCGCGCAGCGGCGACGCGGGGGTCGTCATGGCGGCGATTATCGACGCTCGACCCTGCCTACAATGAGGTCGCTCCGGCAACGCAACGAGGCGATTTCAAGCCCATGGTTTCACCCGCTCGCGCGCCCGACATCTCCAGCCTGCCCCGAGTCTCCGCCTACATCATTGCCTTCAACGAAGCCGAGAAGATCGGCGACGCGATCGAGAGCGTGCTCTGGGCCGACGAGATCGTGGTCGTCGATTCGCACAGCTCCGACGGCACGCCGCAGATCGCGGAGCGTCTGGGTGCGCGCGTCGTGCAGGTCGACTTCGAGGGGTTCGGAAAGCTGCGCAACAGCGCCCTCGACGCCTGCCGCGGCGACTGGATCTTCAGCCTCGATTCCGACGAGCGCTGCACGCCCGAGGTGCGCGACGAGGTGCTTTCGATCATCGCCTCGCCGGAGGCTCGTGACGTGTATCGCGTGCCGCGCCGCAACCACTTCATGGGGCGCTGGATCCGGCACTCGGGGTGGTATCCGAACTTCCGCCAGCCGCAGCTGTTCCGGCGCGGCGCCATGGTCTACACGCTCGAGCCGGTGCACGAGGGCTACCGTCTGCTGACAGACAGGGAGCCCGGCGAGCTGAGGCAGGCGATCTGGCAGTTTCCGTTCCGCAATCTCGGCGAGGTGGTGCACAAGGCCAATCGCTATTCGACCCTCGGCGCAGCCAAGGTGGGCGCCCAGAAAGCCTCGATGCCGCGTGCGCTTGCCAGCGCCAGCTGGGCGTTCCTGAAGCACTATTTCGTCAAGCGGGGCCTGCTCGACGGCTGGGCGGGCTTCGTGATTGCCTTCGCGTATTTCGAGCAGACCTTCTACCGCTATGCCAAACGCTATGAGCAGGACCAGGCTTGGCCTGTGCCTTCCCAGGGACCCGTATGTCGCATCGTGAAATCAGATTGAACCGAACACGGCCCATACGCTCTACTCAGGGGATGCTGAACCGACGTCGCTTTTTTACGTTGGCTGCCGCGGCCGTTCCGGCCGGCAGCGCCTGGGCTCAGTTCAAGGTCGAGATCTCGGGCGTGGGGGGCACCCAGCTGCCGATCGCGATCGCCCGTTTTCGCGACGAAGATCGCAATGGCCAGTCGCCGTCGGCCATCATCCGCGCCGATCTCGAGCGCAGCGGCGCCTTTCGCGGCGTCGACAATTCGGCCACGCTCGACGAACGCAGCCAGCCGGGCTGGGGCGAATGGCGCGCCCGCGGCGCCGATGCCTTGGTGGCCGGCTCCGCGGCGCGCCTGGCCGACGGCCGCTTCGACCTTCGCTTCAAGCTCTGGGACGTGGTCAAGGGCGCCGACCTCGGCGGCCAGAGCAACGCCGTCGAGGCCGCCGAGGTGCGCCTGGGCGCGCACCGCATCGCCGACGTCGTCTACGAGAAGCTGACCGGCGAGAAGGGCGTGTTCTCGACCCGGATCGCCTACGTCACCCGGGCCGGCTCGCGACACACGCTTCGGGTGGCCGATGCCGACGGCGTCAACGACCAGGTCGCGCTCAACAGCGGCCAGCCCATCATCTCGCCGGCATGGTCGCCGAACGGCAAGGAACTCGCCTACGTCTCGTTCGAGAAGCAGAAGGCGGTGGTGTTCGTGCACACCGTCGCCACCGGCGAGCGCCGGGCGATCGCCGACTTCCGCGGCTCGAACAGCGCCCCCGCCTGGTCGAACGACGGCCAGACCCTGGCGGTCACGCTCTCGCGCGACGGCGGCTCGCAGCTCTTCTTCATCGGCAAGAACGGCGAGAACCCGCGCCGCATCACCACCAGCCAAGCCATCGACACCGAGGCCGAGTTCTCGGCCGACGGCCGATGGCTCTACTTCACCAGCGACCGCGGCGGCAGCCCGCAGATCTATCGCATGGCCGCCGGCGGCGGCAACGCCGAGCGCGTCACCTTCGCCGGCAGCTACAACATCAGCCCTTCGATCAGCCCCGACGGTCGCCTGCTCGCCTACGTCACCCGCAACGGCAACGCGTTCCGCCTGGCCGTGCTCGATCTCTCGGCCCCGGGCGCGCAGCCGACAATGCTCACCGACACCAGCGACGACGAGCATCCGAGCTTCGCGCCCAATGGCCGGCTGCTCATTTACGCCACGAGGATTCAAGGTCGCAGCGTGTTGATGACGACCACGCTCGATGGCAAGATCAAGGCTCGCCTGCCGTCAGCGACGGCCGATCTGCGCGAGCCGGTGTGGGGCCCCTTCGGGCGATAACGACGGCGGTCTTTCGAGAGCGCGCATTTCAGAAAAGGAAGCTAGCCATGAGATCCATCCCTCAATACCTCCTCGTCCTGGCGGCCGCCGCGGCCCTCTCGGCCTGCTCCAGCGTCAAGCTCGACGACCAGGCACCGGTCGAGTCGCGCAATAGCGCGGCGGTCGTGCCCGGCAACCAGAATGCGGCGCGCGACGCCGCCGCGAGTTCGCAGACCCGGGTCGCTCCGGTGGACGCTTCCAGCGCCGACATGGCCGGCATGGGCAACATCCCGCGCATCGTCTACTTCGACTTCGACAGCTATGTCGTCAAGGACGAGTACCGGCCGGTCGTCGAAGCCAACGCCAAGGTGCTGACGACCAACCCGAGCCGCAAGATGGCGGTGCAGGGCCACACCGACGACCGCGGCAGCAGCGAATACAACCTCGCTCTCGGCCAGCGCCGTGCCGAGGCGGTGGTGAAGTCGCTGACGCTGCTGGGCGTGAAGCCGGCCCAGGTCGAGGCCACGAGCTTCGGCAAGGAGCGTCCGGCGGTCCAGGGCGAGAACGAGGAAGCGTGGGCCAAGAACCGCCGCGCCGAGCTGATGGCCGCCCAGTGAGGGCGACGCTCGCACTCCTTCGCGGCGCGGGCGGGGCGGCGTTCGCCGCCTGTGCGCTGGCGTTCGTGCTGCCGGCCCAGGCCGGCATCTTCGATGACGACGAGGCGCGCCGCGCCATCCTCGAGCTGCGCAAGCAGCTCGAGCAGAGCAACGAGCAGGCGCGGGCCCGACAGGCCGAGCAGATGGCGGTGATGAACGACAGCATCGGCCAGCTCAAGCGGAGCCTGCTCGACCTGAACTCGCAGATCGAGACCCAGCGTGCCGACAACGCCCGGTTGCGCGGCCAGATCGAGGAGCTGGCGCGCAGCGTCGCCGAGCTGCAGAGGAAGCAAACGGACATCCAGCAGGGCGTCGACGACCGCATCCGCAAGATGGAGCCGCAGAAGGTGACCGTCGACGACCGCGAGTTCACGGTCGACCCGGAAGAGAAGCGCCAGTACGACGACGCCCTGGCCGGCTTTCGCCGCGGCGAGTTCGACCGTGCCGCCGGCGGCTTCGCGGCGCTGATGAAGCGCTTTCCGGCGACCGGCTACCGCGACTCGGCGCTCTTCTGGATGGGCAACGCGCAATACGCGCTGCGCCAGTACAAGGAGGCGATCGCCTCCTTCCGTGCCCTCGTCGCCGCCTCGCCGCAAAGCCCGCGTGCGCCCGAGGCGCTGCTTGCCATCGCCAACTGCCAGGCCGAGCTGAAGGACAAGGTCGCGGCCCGCAAGACGATCGACGAGCTGATCAGGGCCTATCCGAAATCGGAGGCCGCGCAGGCCGGCAAGGAACGGCTGGTGTCGCTGAAATGAGCGCCGTCGTGGCGGCGGATGCGGCCGCCTCGGCGCCGCGCCGCGTTGCCAACGACGACGCCGATCTCGAGCGCCGGTTCGGCGGCCTGCGCCGGCTTTATGGCGACGCGGCCTACCTGCGGATCCGCGCCGCCCGGATCGCGGTGGTGGGCGTCGGCGGGGTCGGCTCGTGGACGGCGGAGGCGCTGGCGCGCAGCGGCGTCGCCGCGCTCACCCTGATCGATCTCGACCACGTTGCCGAGTCGAACGTCAACCGCCAGGTGCAGGCGCTCGGCAGCACCCTCGGCATGGCCAAGGTCGAGGCGCTGCGTGCGCGCATCGCCGACATTCACCCCGGCTGCATCGTTCATGCGGTCGAGGAGTTCGCGGACCCGGCCAACTGGCCGGGGCTGCTGCCCGAGGCGGTCGATGCGGTCGTCGATGCCTGCGACCAGGGCCGCGCCAAGGCGGCGATCGCGGCGTGGGCACTGGCGGCAGGCGTGCCGCTCGTGACTGTCGGCGCCGCCGGGGGCAAGCGCAGTCCCGAGCGGGTGGAGGTCGGCGACCTGGCGGCGGCGACGCACGACCCGGTGCTCGCCGCGCTGCGACAGCGCCTGCGCAAGTTTCACGGCGCGGCCAGG
>DATCGH010000422.1:0-2584 GCA_036509055.1 Caldimonas sp. | reverse complement strand
GCTCTGCCGCGCCGACCGGCCGATCCCCGACGAGGAGCGCGCCAAGATCTCGCTCTTCGCCAACGTCCACGAGTTCGGCGTGATCTCGGTCTGGGACGTCGATACGATCTACAAGGTGCCGCGCATGCTGCACGCGCAGGGCCTCGACGAGTTGATCTGCGCGAAGCTGCAACTGCACACCAAGCCGGCCAACCTGGCGCGCTGGGACAAGCTGGTCGACGAGGTCGAGCATCCCAAGCACGAGGTGACCATCGCCATGTGCG
Organism: Caldimonas sp.; assembly: GCA_036509055.1. Taxonomy (GTDB): domain Bacteria; phylum Pseudomonadota; class Gammaproteobacteria; order Burkholderiales; family Burkholderiaceae_C; genus Schlegelella_A. Next base: position 2,321 of record DATCGH010000422.1, on the reverse strand, counting down.
GCAAGTACGTCGAGCTCTCCGACTCGTACAAGTCGCTCAACGAGGCGCTGCGCCACGCTGGCATCCACAACCACGCACGGGTCAAGGTCGAGTCGATCGATTCCGAGGACATCACTGCCACCAACGTCGCCAACCTGGCGCGCTTCGATGCGATCCTCGTGCCCGGCGGCTTCGGCAAGCGCGGCGTCGAGGGCAAGATCCTCGCCGCCCAGTTCGCCCGCGAGAAGAAGATTCCCTACCTCGGCATCTGCCTCGGCATGCAGGTGGCGACGATCGAGTACGCGCGCCACAAGGCGGGCCTGGGTGGCGCCAACAGCACCGAGTTCGATCCCCTGGCCGAGCACCCGGTAATCGCCCTGATCGATGAGTGGGAGGACCGCGACGGCTCGGTGCAGAAGCGCACGGCTCAGTCCGATCTGGGCGGCACCATGCGCCTGGGAGCGCAAAGCTCCGACGTCAAGCCCAACACGCTGGCGCACGAGATCTACGGCAACGTCGTCACCGAGCGGCATCGGCATCGCTACGAGGCCAACGAGAACTATCTCGACCGGCTGACGGAGGCGGGGCTTGTGATCTCGGCGATCACGCAGCGCGACAAGCTGACCGAGATCGTCGAGTTGCCGCGGACCGTGCACCCGTGGTTCATCGGCGTGCAGTTCCATCCCGAGTTCAAGTCCACCCCCTGGGGCGGGCATCCCCTCTTCAAGTCCTTCATCCACGCCGCGCTCGAGCACCACGCCGCGCGCAGCGAGAAGGTCGCCGCGTGAGCATGCGCTCATGAAACTCTGCGGCTTCGATGCCGGGCTCGAGCATCCGCTGTTCCTGATCGCCGGCCCCTGCGTCGTCGAGTCAGAGCAGCTGCAGATCGACGTCGCCGGCCACCTCAAGGAGATCACCGCCGCGCTCGGCGTGCCCTTCATCTTCAAGTCGAGCTACGACAAGGCCAATCGCTCGAGCGGCACGTCGTTTCGCGGCCCCGGCATCGACAAGGGGCTGGAGATCCTGGCCAAGGTCAAGCAGGTGCTCGGCGTGCCGGTGATCACCGACGTCCATCGCGAGGACGAGATCGCCGCCGCGGCCGCGGTGGTCGACGCGCTGCAGACGCCGGCCTTTCTCTGCCGCCAGACCGACTTCATCCGCGCGGTGGCGCAGAGCGGCAAGCCGGTCAACATCAAGAAGGGCCAGTTCCTCGCGCCCCACGACATGAAGAACGTGCTCGACAAGGCCCGCGCCGCGGCGCGCGAGAAGGGCTTGTCGGAAGACCGCTTCATGGCCTGCGAGCGCGGCGCGAGCTTCGGCTACAACAACCTGGTCTCCGACATGCGCTCGCTGGCCATCATGCGCGAGACTCAGGCGCCGGTGGTCTTCGACGCCACCCACTCGGTGCAGCTTCCGGGCGGCCAGGGCACCTCGTCCGGCGGCCAGCGCGAGTTCGTGCCGGTGCTGGCGCGCGCCGCGGTCGCGGTCGGCGTCGCCGGGGTGTTCATGGAGACCCATCCCGACCCGGCGAAGGCCCTCTCCGACGGCCCGAACGCGGTGCCGCTGAAGCACATGAAGGCCCTGCTCGAGCAGCTGGTCGCGCTCGATCGCGTCACCAAATCGCAGCGCTTCCTCGAGAACGAGTTCGCTGCCTACTGATTCATCTTCCAAGGACAAGAATGAGCGCCATCGTCGACATCGTCGGCCGGGAAATCCTCGACAGCCGTGGCAACCCCACGGTCGAATGCGACGTGCTGCTGGAGTCGGGCACGATGGGCCGGGCCGCCGTGCCCTCGGGCGCCTCGACCGGCTCGCGCGAGGCGATCGAGCTGCGCGACGGCGACGCCGCGCGCTACGGCGGCAAGGGCGTGCTCAAGGCGGTGGAGCACATCAACACCGAGATGAGCGAGGCCGTGCTCGGCCTCGACTCGAGCGAGCAGGCCTTCCTCGACCGCACCCTGATCGACCTCGACGGCACCGAGAACAAGAGCCGGCTCGGCGCCAACGCCACGCTCGCCGTCAGCATGGCGGTGGCACGAGCCGCCGCCGAGGAATCGGGCCTGCCGCTCTACCGCTACTTCGGCGGCTCGGGGGCGATGCAGATGCCGGTGCCGATGATGAACGTCGTCAACGGCGGCGCCCACGCGAACAACAACCTCGATCTCCAGGAGTTCATGATCATCCCGGTCGGCGCGCCCTCCTTCCGCGAGGCGATGCGCTACGGCGCCGAGGTGTTCCATGCGCTGAAGAAGATCATCGACGGCCGTGGCATGAGCACCGCCGTCGGCGACGAGGGCGGCTTCGCGCCGAGCGTCGCCAGCCACGAGGCGGCGATCCAGATG
>DATCGH010000421.1:0-11398 GCA_036509055.1 Caldimonas sp. | reverse complement strand
TCGACCACGTCGACGTCCTCGGGGCCGATGCCGGCGGCCTCGTAGACCTGCGCGGCCGCGTCGCGGGCCATGCTGAAGCCGACGACCTCGCGCATGTCGCGCGCTTCGAAGGTCACCGGGCGGTCGGTCGTCATCGCCTGCGCCCGGATGCGCACGTGGCGGTCCAGGCCGTGGGCCTTGGCGAAGGCCTCGGAGCAGATGATGGCCGCGGCCGAGCCGCAGCTCGGCGGGCAGGCCATCAGGCGCGTCATCACGCCGGGCCAGAGCATCGGCGAATTCATCACCTCCTCTTCGCTGACGACCTTGCGGAACAGCGCCAGCGGGTTGTTCTCGGCGTGCCGGCTGGCCTTGGCGCGGATCTTCGCGAAGGTCGAGAGCTGCGTGCCGTACTGCTCCATGTGCGCCAGGCCCGCGCCGCCGAAGTAGCGCAGGGCCAGCGGGATTTCGCCGTGGCCGACGAGCTCCTGCGTCGCCTCGTCGAAGCGGTCGAAGGGGCTGGGCCGGTCCTTGAACACCGCGCCGAGCGCGCCCGGGCTCATGTGCTCGAAGCCCAGCGCCAGCACGCATTCGGCGGCGCCGCTGGCCACCGCCTGGCGCGCCAGGAAGAGCGCGGTCGAGCCGGTGGAGCAGTTGTTGTTGACGTTGATGACCGGGATGCCGGTCATGCCCACTTCGTAGACCGCGCGCTGGCCGGCGGTCGAGTCGCCGTAGACATAGCCGACGTAGGCCTGCTGCACCCGCTCGTAGCCGATGCCCGCGTCGGCCAGCGCGGCGCGCGTGGCCACGGCGGCCATCTGCGGGTAAGGCTCGTTGGACCCCGGCTTGGTGAAGGGGATCATGCCGACCCCGGCGACGAAGACGTCACGGCTCATGGAAGACTCCTGGAACGGTCAAGGGAAAAGAGGGATGAAGTTTGCGCGCTCGCTCACGCCACGGCGCGATCGCGGCCCTGCCAGAACGGCTCGCGCAGCTTGGTCTTGAGGATCTTGCCGGCGCCGGAGATCGGCAGCGCTTCGACGAAGGCCACGCTGCGCGGGCACTTGTAGCCGGCGATCTGCGCCTTGCAGTGGGCGATCAGCGCTTCGGCCGCGACCTCCTGCCCGGGCTTGCGCACGACCACGGCGTGCACCGCCTCGCCCCACTGGTCGCTCGGAATACCGATGACGGCGCAGGAGGCGACGGCCGGGTGCTGCGCCAAGGCGTTCTCGACCTCAACCGAATAGACGTTCTCGCCGCCGGTGATGATCATGTCCTTCAGCCGGTCGGCGATGAAGATGAAGCCGTCCTCGTCCATCCAGGCGCCATCGCCGGTGTGCATCCAGCCGTTGCGCACGGCCGCAGCCGTCTGCTCGGGCTTGTTCCAGTAGCCCTGCATCACGTTCGGGCCGCGCACCGCGACCTCGCCGACCGTGCCGCGCGGTACCTCGTTGCCCGCGGGGTCGACGATGCGCAGCTCGATGCAGTAGCCGGCCCGCCCGGCGGCGCGCAGCTTGCCCAGCTTGCGGCCCTCGACCGTGTGGTAATAGGCCGGGTTGACGGTGGCCAACGGCGACAGTTCGGTCATGCCGTAGGCCTGCGTGAAGCCCACCCCGGGCAAGGCAGCCATGGCACGCTCCAGCACGGCTTCGGAAATCGGTGAAGCACCGTAGGCGATGGACTTGAGCGAGCTGAGGTCGCGCGGCTTCTGCATGGTCGGATGGTCCACCGTCATCTGGATCATGGTGGGCACGAACAGCGCATGGGTGACCCGGCAGCGCTCGATGGTGTCGAGGACGAGTTCGGGATTGAAGGCCGGCACGATCGCGTGCGTGTTGCCCTCGAACCAGTGCGGCATGGCCAGGCCCATGTCCGCGAGGTGAAACATCGGCGCAGCATGGAGGTAGACGCCGCCCGGGGTGGCCAGCCCTTCGGCGCGCAGGGCCAGGCCGGAGCTGCACATGTTGGTGTGGCTGAGCATCACGCCCTTGGGAAAGCCGGTCGTGCCGCCGGTGTAGAAGATGCCGGCCAGGTCCTCGCCGCGGCGCGCGGCGTCAGGCACCGGGTCGGCGGCGGCAAGCAGCGCCTCGTAGCCGCGCATGCCGGCCGGCACCTCGCCGTCGCCGCAATAGATCACCTCGCGCAGGGTTCGCGCGTCGCCGCGGAACTGCTCGGCCATCGGACGGAAGGTCTCGTCCACGAGCAGGAGGGTGGAGCCCGAGTCGTCCAGCGAGTACAGGATCTCGGCTGCCGACCAGCGGATATTGCAGGGGTTGAGCACGCCGCCGCCCCAGGGCACGGCCATCTGGTACTCGAGGTAGCGGTCGGAATTGAGCGACAGCATCGCGACGCGGTCGCCTTCCTGCATGCCGAGTTGCTGAAGCGCGCCGGCCAGGCGGGCCACACGGTCGGCGAATTCGCAAAACGTGCGCTGCCGGTCGCCGAAGCGCACCGCAATGCGGTCGGGGTGCTGCTGCACGGCGCGGTGCAGTGATTGGGTCAGGTACATGCTTGTCTCCTCGAGGCCGATGGGGTCTTTGTCTTGGCATGAATGGTAGAAACCGGCGGCCTCCGGCGCGATGGCGCATTGCATACTTCGAATGGCAGAAGACTCCATTCATGGCGCGCTCCTCCTCGACGACGCCGGACCCGCCGGTCACGATCTCCGTCGTGTTCGTGCACGGCCTGCTCTCGGGTGTGCGTTCGCGCGGCCTGCCCTGCGACGCCTTCCTTGCCGACGCCGGCATCGACCCGGCGCTGCTGGAGCAGGCCGGCGCGCGCGTGACCGCAGCGCAGTACGTCAGCCTCTTCCAGTCGCTGACCGACCGGCTCGACGACGACCTTCTCGGCTTCCTGCCCCGCCCACTGCGGCGCGGCAGCTTCGCGCTCGTCGTTCGCTCGGCAGCAGGTGAAGACACGCTCGAGCGCGCAATGCGCCGCACCGCGCGCACCTTCGGCCTGTTGCAGACCGACTTCGAGCTGGGGCTGGTGCGAGCCGGAGACCTGGCCGGATTCACGCTGCGCTTCGCGGACCCGGCGCTGGCGCAGTCGGTGCCGCTGCACGAACTGCTGCTGCGTGTCCTCTGGCGCCTGTTCGCCTGGCTGGCCGGCGGCAAGCTTCCTGTCGCGCGATTCGACTTCGCCTTCCCGAGCCCGTCCTATGCGAGCAGCTACGGAAAGATCTTCACCGCACCGCTGCACTTCGAGCAGCAGCAGTCGGGGTTCTGGTTCGACGCCGACACGTTGACGCGACCCGTGCGCCGAGACAAGGCCGCGGTGAAGGCGTACCTCGCCGACGCGCGATCCAACGTCATCCTGCCGCCACGCGACGGCGACCTGATCAGCGCGCGCGTGCGACGCCACCTGCAGCACTCGCAGCCCGCGTGGGCCGACCTGGCCGCCACGGCCGAAGCGCTGCACATGGCAGCCTCGACATTGCAAAAGCGACTGGCGGCCGACGGCACCTCGTTCCAGGCGCTGAAGGACGCGCTGCGCCGGGACCTGGCCATCGTCCGCCTCCACACCAGTGCCGTGCCGCTGGTGGCGCTGGCCGACGAGCTGGGGTTCGCGGACAGCGCCGCGTTCCAGCGGGCGTTCAAGAGCTGGACGGGCAGCGCCCCGGGGGCCTATCGACGGAGCGGTGTGTGATGGGAGCTTCGTGTCGCCGCTCGATGTCCGGTCAAGGGGCGAAAAGCACCTTCGCCCGAGACCGTGGGCGACGTCTCACCTGGCTGTCGTTGCGTCGTTGGCGGATGACGCACCACGTGGTCCGTTCATCGGAATTTCGACCGACGACGAGGGTGGATGTACGCCATTGACATATGTATGCCATTGGCGTACAAACCCGCAGCTGCAACTCGATCGCCCAAGGTTGGATCACAAGATCTTCGAAGCACTGCTGGAGGCCTCCCGGGCCAGGCGAGACGCACGCCTCCAACGACTGGCACGACTGATCCGCGGCGCGACAGCTCCGCCGAAGTTCGCGCCGCCTGATGGCGTGGACGTGCGCGCGGTGCGCGCGATGACGGGGCTCAGTCAGGCCAAGTTCGCCGAGCTGCTCGGCATCGAGCTCGCCACTCTGCGTAATTGGGAACAGGGCCGTCGCGACCCCACGGGCCCTGGGCGCGCGCTGCTGCGTGCCATTCGCAAGGACCCGGTTGGCGTTATCAAGGCGCTTAGCAGCTGAACAAGAGGCAAGACCATGATCACCCCCAGCAGAACGCTCGTGTCGGACGTCCGAGGCGCCGCCAAGATGACCTTCGATGCCACGGTCGTGACCGTCGGCGTGGTCGAGCGAATGCACCGCACCATCAAGGCCCGCCCCGGCCCCTTGGGCAAGGCGCCTCCAGGTCCGACGAATGGGATCACCGGGCAGGTCTACCGGGCCGTTCGTGCCGGGGTGCGGCTTGTCGGGTGGGGCCTCGATGCATCGCTCGACACGGTGGCAAGGTTGCTGCCGGAGGCCGATACGGGCCCGCGCCGCGACGCGCTGGTGGCGGCCGTGAACGGAATCTACGGCGACTACCTCGCCCGGACCGGGAATCCGCTGGCGAGCGAGATGTCCTTGCGACTTCGGGGCCGACCGATCGAGGTGGCACGGCTCGCGGACTCGATCCTCGCCGCGGGTGGCAAGGTGCCCACCGGCAAGCTGCTGATCTTCGTGCACGGCCTGTGCCTGAACGACCTGCAATGGCGCCGCCATGGGCATGACCATGGCGGCGCACTTGCCGAGGAACTGGGCTCCACGGTGCTCTATCTCCGCTACAACAGCGGTCTGCACATCGGCGAAAACGGGCGCGCGTTTTCGGCGCTGCTGGAGACACTCGTCGAGCGATGGCCCTGCCCACTCGACGAACTTGCGATCCTCGGGCACAGCATGGGTGGACTGGTTGCGCGCAGTGCCTGCTTCTACGGCGCCAAGCAGGGCCATGCCTGGCCGAAGCGGCTGCGCAAGCTGGTGTTTCTCGGTACCCCTCACCACGGCTCACCGATCGAACGTGGCGGCCAACGACTTGATACGGTGCTGGATCTGAGTCCGTACTCGGCGCCGCTGACGCGACTGGTCAAGGCGCGAAGCGCCGGCATTCAGGATCTGCGCCACGGCACCATCACGACGGATGGGCCCGACTTCGTGCCCTTGCCTGAAGGCGTCGAGTGCTACGCGGCGGCGGCAACGCTCGGCTCGAGGCGCAGCCTGCTCGCCGAGCGACTCGTGGGCGACGGCCTCGTGCCTCTGGATAGCGCACTCGGCCGGCACACAGACGCCGCGCACACGCTCGGTTTCACGAAGTCCCACCAGTGGATCGGCTACGAGACAGGACACCTCGAGCTGCTGTCTCGTCCAGAGGTCTATGCGCAGTTGAGGGCGTGGCTCACGAGGAGGTCAGATTGAATCACCGCTCGGGGCCGGAACCGTGATCAACCCTTCGGAGTCCCCGGCATCGCCGCACACGGATCGATGCACAACATCCCCACCCCACCCGCTATGAATAGGAGTTCGCACCGTGCAAAGTACCGCCGACACCCAGGACTACGATTTCGAATCCCCCGAAGGCGTACGCCCGCCGGGCTTTCGCCTGCGCGCGCTCGAAGCACGCGCGCCCTACGAAGCGCTGTCCAGCTTGGCCTTGTGGCCCCTGTTGCAGACGGGGCCGCGCGGCGACGGGCACCCGGTGCTGGTGCTTCCCGGCCTGGTGGCGCATGACTCGTCGACGCGCCTGCTGCGCAAATTCCTCGTCGAGCGTGGCTTCGCGCCCCATGGCTGGGGCCAGGGCATCAATTTCGGGCCGCACCCGCACGTGATCGAGGCCTGCGTCGAGCGGATACGCTTTCTGTTTCGCCAGTCGGGCGGTCGCAAGGTCAGCCTGGTCGGCCAGAGCCTGGGTGGCGTCTATGCGCGGGTGCTCGCCGGCCTCGTGGAGGATTCGGTGCGTTGCGTCGTCACGCTCGGCAGCCCGATCACCGGTCCGGCCTCGGCCACCAACGCGCGGCGCCTGTATCAGGCGGTGAGCGGCCGGCATGCTCATCATCCGGCGTACTCTGCGCTGCTGAGGCAGGCACCGAACGTGCCGACGACCTCGATCTTCAGCCGCAGCGACGGCGTGGTGGCCTGGCAGGCGAGCGTGATGGACGAGCACCCGCTGGCTGAAAACATTCAAGTGGAGACCAGCCACACCGGCATGGCCTTGCATCCTGCCGTGCTGCATGCGGTCGGCGACCGCCTGGCCCAGCCGGAGGGGCAGTGGAAGCCTTTCCGGCGCGATGGCCTGCTTCGGTGGGCCTACGGCGACACGCAGCGCCTGCGCGCGGCAGCGGCGGCTTGATCCAGCGCACCCGACGAGGCATCGTCACCCATCGAGGCCGCGCCCGCGCCTGTTCGAGAGCGAAGGCCGTCCGCCTTGCGGGGTGACCCTAGGACGGGCGCTTGCGGGAGGGCTTGAGCGCCTCTTTCGAGACCGCCATGCGCAGCGCGCGCTTGGCGGGCGCGATGTCCGAGCCCGCAACGAGCTCGTCCAAAGCTGCGAGCAGCGCCGCCGACAGCTCCCGGGCGTCTGGAACGGCGGAGCGCGCCGTGGTGAAGCCGAAGCCCATGGCGCCGGCGTAGCTCAGCACGGTGATGTTGAGCCCGAGGCCGTGGCCGACGATCGATAGCGGCCAGTAGGTCGCCATGCGCGCGCCGGCCGCATAGAGCGGCGCCGTCGGCCCGGGCACGTTGGAGATGACGACGTTGGCCAGGTTCGGCATCGCGTTCGCGACACCCGGGCGGCCGTAGAGCGAAGTCAGGGCCTGAATCAGCCAGGGCTCGCCGATGGAGGGGAAATCGGTCGGGGTCACGCCGCGTGCCGCCTTGGCCTGTTGCTTGGCGAAGAGCGACGCGTCGCGGATGGCGCGCAGCCGCTTCACCGGATCGGCGATCTGCGTGTTCAGGTTCACGAGCGCCATCGTCGCCTGGGTCGAGAACTCGGTGTTGCCGGCCTCGCGCACCGAGATCGGCATGGCCGCGATCAGCGGCTTCTTCGGCAGGCCGCCGCGCTGTTTCAGGTAGCGGCGCAGCGCACCGCTGCACAGCGCGAGCACGACGTCGTTGAGCTTGGCTTCGTGCGCCGCGGCGAGCCGCTTCAAGGTGTCGAGCGGAATCGACAGCGCCGCGAAGCCGCGTTCGCCCGTGATCTCCTTGTTGAGCACCGTCTTGGGTGCGAAGGAGGCACTCTCCCTCGGCGGGCTCGGCGCCTTGCCGCGATCGGCGCCGAACAGATCCGCCAGCGTCTTCACGACATCCGGCAGCTGCCTGATCAACTTGAGGTATTGGCCGGCGTCGTGCTTCAGTGCCATGGCCGCAAGCTCGGCCGTGCCGGGATGTTCGGCCGCCGGCAACTGCCCGCGTTGAATGCGGCGTGGCTTCGGCGTCGGATCGAACAGCGTCTGCGCCATCAGCACGCTGGCTTGCCCGTCCATCGTGGCGTGGTGCACCTTGAGGTAGTAAGCCACATCGCCGTTGTCGAGACCGTCGATCACGGCGATTTGCCACAACGGATGGCTGCGGTCGAGCAGCTCCGAATGCAGCCGGCCGACGCAGTCTTCGAGCTGCGCCTGGGTGCCGGGGCGGGGCAGCGTGATGCGCTGCACGTGATAGTCCAGATCGACCCGGCCTTCCTCCACCCAGACCGGGTTGGCGAACTGCAGCGGCATCGGCGCCAGCTTGCGGGAGAACACCGGTACCAGGTGCAGGCGCTTGGACAGCCCGCGCCTGAAGTCGTCGTAGAAGTCCCCCTTGTAGCCGGCCGGCAGCACATAGCGGCTCAGCGCCCCCACGTGCTGCGGCGTCTCGGGGGTCTCCATGTGGAGGAAGGTTCCGTCGAGCCCACTCACCGTCTTCATGTCGTGCAACTCCTCGGATGCCGTTCCGATACGTCCGGTCCGGTGGCACGCACGGGCTGGAAGCGATTCGTCGATCGAAGCTAACACAGTCGAGCCCAGGAAAGGCAAGAAACCGCCGTCGCAAACGATCAAGCGAAACGGGCAGCACGTTGCGCCCGGCAGTGCTGGACCCCGTTGCCGCTATGCTCGCCGCTGGCCGAGTGTCCCGGATCGGACCCAGCCGCTGATGGAGCCGAGATTGACCGACATCCTGCTGATCGCTGTTGCCTTCGTCGCCGCGACTGCTGCCATGGGGTGGGCCGTGGCGCACTGGCATTTGCGCGGGGCGGACCTGTCAGCCTTCGACAGCCCGGTGGGCGAGCGATTCTCGCGCGGTGCCCTGCCCGGCGACGAGGCGCTCGCGGTTGTCGCCTCGCTTGGCGGCATCAGGCAGGTGCTTCACGGCACGCCGATGCGCGAGCACACGGCGGCTCTGCGCAAGTACATGGACGAGATCTTCGCCAACCGCAGCTTCGATGCGCGCTTCGTGCCGGCGGACGCAGGCGGCGTGAGGGCCGAATGGGTGCTCGCGCCGGGGGCCGACCCGGCGCGGCGTACGCTGTACATCCACGGCGGTGCGTTCATGATGGGCAGCCCGCGCAGCCATCGCACGCTGACGACGCGGTTCTCGGCGATGACCGGCGGCGCCGTGCTGGCCATCGACTACCGGTTGATGCCCGAACACCCGCGCCGTGCCGGTATCGAGGACTGCCGCAGCGCCTATCGCTGGCTGCTGACCAACGGGCCCGACGGTGCGGCGCCGGCGCGGACGATCTTCATCGCCGGCGACTCTGCAGGCGGCAACCTGACGCTGTCGTTGATCGCCTGGGCTCGGGACACCGGGCTGCGCGCCCCCGATGCCGCGGCGGCGCTCTCGCCGTTGACCGACGCCACGCTTGCCAGCCCGAGCATCAGGGCTAACGTGCACAGCGATGCGATGCTCGGCCCGGTGTTCGGCAGGCTGGCGCGCGTGCCGCGTTGGATGATCCTGTGGGCCGGGTGGCTGCAGACGCGTATCAACCCGAGCGACCCGGTGGTATCGCCGGTGCGCGGCGACCTGTCGCGCCTGCCGCCGGTGCTGGTGCAGGCCAGCGAAGTGGAGATGCTGCACGACGACGCGCGACGCTATGTCAACAAGGCGCGTGCCGCGGGCTCGCCGGTGCGGCTACAGACTTGGAACCACATGGTCCATGTCTGGCAGATCTTCAATCCTGAGTTGACCGAGGCGCGAGACGCCTTGGCCGAGATCGGCCGCTTCCTGGCCGAGACCGCACCGCCGACCGCGCCTTCGCTGTTATCGGTCGCATTCCGATCTCACCGCGTGGGCCGGTAGAGGCGGGCTACTTCGCGAACACGAGTGTCAGCGGCTCGTCTCCCGTGGCGTGCTGGACCTGAGCGTTGTCAAACGCCGCAAAGCCGAACAGGTAGCGCCCGTCCAAGTTGTCGAACTGCACGTCGAATTTGCTTCCGGTAACGAGCTTGCGCGTCACGACCGACGTATGCACGCCATTGCTCCAGCTGTCCGCGACGCGGATGTCGGCCCGGTCGCCCTTGAGCGGGAAGATCAGATAGGAGGCGACTTCGTCACCCGGCTTGAAACGGCTGTCGTCGAATGGCATCTCCTCGCCCGACTTGATGTAATAGGTGCCGCCGGCGTTGGCGGGCTTGCCGTCGCGGTGCATGAACTTCGGCTTGCCGTTCTCGAGCGGGAAGCCGCTGTACTCTGGCCCGCCCGGATCGCTCTTGCGACCGGCGTTCGGACTCGCCTTCGGGTCGTAGCGCGTGTGATCGGTGTACTGGTCGTCGACGAACCCAAGCGGTGCCGTGCGAGACCCCTTCATGTGCCACATGTCCAGAATCTCGCCTTCGCTGCGGGTGTACTTGTTCCCGAACGGCTTGCCTTCGCCGACGTGGCACATGACGGCGCAACCCTTGGTCTCGAAGCCCTTGACCGAGTTGTTGATCGGCCAGAGCATGGCCCACTTGTCCTCGTAGTAGACGTTGTCGTCGCCGCCCTTGTCGGCCGGATCGACGAGCTTCTTCCAGGAACCGTCGGCCTGCTTCTGGTAAGGCCCGCGCCGCCTGGAATCGGTCGGATCCCGGTACTGGACCAGCATGTAGAGCGTGTCCCCCGAGTACGCCGCTTTTAGCGTCGCAGTGGTTTCCCCCTTGCCGCCGAAGTTCATCCCGCCGCTGAGCTGAACCTGCAACGGCCGCGCTTGCGCCCACGCGGGGTCGCCCGCGCCAGCCGTGGGGTTCGGCGCGCTCGCGATCTTGGCCGCGACGAGGGTGTTCGGAGGTGGCGCCGCCTGTTGCGTCGCGGTGCAGCCCACCAGCGCGAATATGGCGGCCGCAAATGCGTGCGCCGACCAATGAAGGTTCCTCATCGCTTGTCCTTCTGCTTTCAGTGTTGGTCCGCGTAAGTGTCGCGAATGCGGGCACCGAGCGCTCCACACGCTCCAAAGGATGGGCCCAGGATCAGACGTCTCGTATGACGTGGATCAACATTCACGGCACTCCTGTGCGCGGCAGCAACTCCATTGACCCGGCGCGGCCGCACACGGACAAGGATCCTTTGCTTCCGACTAGAGATTACGCCCGATCGGATCGATGCTTCCCGACCCGAATGTCGTTCGATGCTCCCGTCGCGTCTTCGGCATATTTTCCGGTGTCACCGAGTTGCCCGGATCCTTACGGGATACTGGTCAACCGTGTCGCAGGTCCACGCTGGACACTCCTAAATTGGTGGTGTCGGCACTGTGAGACCCCCCTGCGACGCCACCGGCAAAGGAGCGCGCCATGTCCCATCGCATCGAAACGGATTTTCTCGGCGAGAAGCTGATTCCGGAGAACGCCTATTACGGCGTCCAGACGTTGCGGGGGAAGGAGAACTTCCACATCACCGGGATTCCGATGTCGCTGGAACCGAACTTCGTCAAGGCGTTCGGCTACGTGAAGAAGGCCGCGGCGCTGGCGAACCGGGATCTTGGCGTGCTCGACGCGAAGATTGCCAACGCGATTGCCGGGGCCTGCGATCGGCTGATCGGCGGCGAGATGCGCGATCAGTTCGTCACCGACTTCATCCAGGGCGGCGCCGGCACGTCGACCAACATGAACGCGAACGAGGTGATCGCCAATCTCGCGCTCGAGCAACTCGGCCACCGAAAGGGCGAATACCAGTTCGTCAATCCGAACGACCACGTCAACTTCGGCCAATCGACGAACGACATCTATCCGACGGCATTCCGCCTCGCGCTGATCCTGCGCCTGGAGAGCTACACGGACGCGCTCAGACTGCTGCAGGAGGCGTTCTTCGCGAAGAGCAAAGAATTCGAGAAAGTTCTGAAGATGGGGCGCACGCACTTGCAGGACGCGGTGCCGATGTCGCTCGGCCAGGAGTTCCACGGCTGGGGCACGACGCTCGGCGAAGAGGTGCAGCGTATCGCCGAGGTGCGCCAGTTCCTGCACGAGATCAATCTCGGCGCCACCGCGATCGGCACGACGG
>DATCGH010000420.1:0-3200 GCA_036509055.1 Caldimonas sp. | reverse complement strand
CGCCGTCGCCCTGATGCTCACGCAAGGGCAGATGGACGCGACGATCCTGTCGCAGAAGCTGCTCGAGGGCGCCGACAGCTTCCCGCTGCTCGCGATCCCCTTCTTCATGCTCGCCGGCGAGCTGATGAACGCCGGCGGCATTTCCAAGCGCATCGTCGGCTTCGCCCTCGCCTGGGTCGGCCACATCCGCGGCGGCCTCGGCCTGGTGGCGGTGTTCGCCTCGGTGCTGATGGCGGCGATCTCGGGCAGCGCCGCCGCCGACACGGCGGCGATCGGCACGCTGCTGATCCCGATGATGCGTCAGGCCGGCTACGACATCCCGCGCTCGGCCGGGCTGATCGCCGCCGGCGGCGTGATCGCCCCGGTGATCCCGCCCTCGATCGGCTTCATCATGTTCGGCGTCATCGCCAACGTGTCGATCGGCAAGCTCTTCCTCGCCGGCTTCTTCCCCGGCCTGCTGATGGGCGTCTCGCTGGCGATCGCCTGGCAGTGGGTGGTTCGGCGCGACAAGGTCGCGGTGCTGCCGCGCCAGGGCTGGGGCATGCGGCTTCGCGCCGGCATCGACGGCATCTGGGCCCTGCTCATGCCGTTCGGCATCGTCGGCGTGTTGAAGTTCGGCATCTTCACGCCCACCGAGGCCGGCGTCGCCGCCTGCGTCTATGCCTTCGTCGTCGGCGTGCTGATCTACCGCGAGCTGCCGCTGCGCAACCTCTACCCGCTGCTCGTTTCGGCGGCGAAGAGCACGGCGGTCGTTGTCTTCCTCATCGCCGCGGCGCTGGTCTCGGCCTGGCTCATCACCACCTCGAACGTGCCGGCGCAGGTCGGGGCGATGCTCGAGCCCTTCATGGGCAACAAGACGCTGCTGATGCTCGTGATCATGGTGCTGGTGGTGATCATCGGCACGGCGCTCGACTTCGCGCCGACGGTGATGATCCTGACGCCGGTGCTGATGCCGATCGTCAAGCAGGCCGGCATCGACCCGGTGTACTTCGGCGTGCTGTTCGTGATGAACAACGCCATCGGCCTGATCACGCCGCCGGTGGGCGTCGTCCTCAACGTGATCTGCGGCGTCGCCAAGATCTCGATGAGCGAGCTCGTCAAGGGCCTGTGGCCCTTCCTCTGGGCAGAGCTGATCGTGCTGCTGCTGCTCGTCCTGTTCCCGTCCCTGGTCATGCTGCCGCTGAAGTGGCTGACCTGAACCTCCCGTCGTCGATCGGAAAACCCAGAAGGAGACCTGCATGAAGACCGCTCGCCACCCGTCCCTCATCCGTCCCGTCGCGCTCGCCCTCGCCGCAGCCGGCCTGCTCGCCTCGCTGCCGGCGCTGGCGCAGTTCCAGGAGCGGACGCTGCGCCTCTCGGTGCCCGTGGCCAAGGAGCATCCCCAAGGCAACGGCGTCGTCAAGATGTCGGCCTGCACGCTCGACAAGAGCGGCGGCAAGCTGAAGCTGCAGCCGTTCTACGACGGCGTGCTCGGCAACGACATCGCCGCCACCTCGAGCGTGCGCACCGGCTCGGTCGACATGGTCATCACCTCGACCGCGCCCCTGGTCGGCATCCTGCCCGCGATCGGCGTGTTCGACCTGCCCTTCCTGTTCAGCAACGAGCGCGAGGCCGACCAGGTGCTCGACGGCAAGGCCGGCGACTACTTCACGGCCAAGCTGATGGGCGTCGGCCTGGTCAACCTGGCCTGGTGGGAGAACGGCTTTCGCAACACCACGAACTCGAAGCGGGCGATCGTCCGCCTCGAAGACTTCGACGGCGTGAAGATGCGGGTGATGCAGAACCCGGTCTACATCGACACCTTCAAGGCGCTCGGCTCGAACGCGGTGCCGATGGCGTTCTCGGAGGTCTACTCGGCGCTCGAGACGAAGACCGTCGACGGCCAGGAGAACCCGTTCGCCAACATCGAGAACTCGAAGTTCTACGAAGTGCAGAAGTACCTCACGCTGACCCGCCACGCCTACAGCCCGTTGGTGGTGATGCTCTCGAAGAAGACCTGGGACACGATGTCGGCGCAGGAGCAGGCGGCGATGAAGGAATGTGCGGTTGTCGGCCGCGACGAGGAGCGCCGCGTCAACCGCGAGCAGGCGGTGTCGAGCGTCGCCAACCTCAAGGGCAAGGGCATGCTGGTCAACGACATCAGCCCCGCCGAGATGCAGCGCATCCGCGACCGCACCCGCTCGGTCTACGAGCAGCACGGCAAGGCGATCGGCGACGAGGCGATCAACCTCGTGTTCGGCGAGCTGAAACGGATCCGCGGCAATTGATCCGGGGCCGGGCGCACGCTTGGTCACCCGGACCCCGTGTTGAAATCCCCTGCCGCCCGTCGCCATTGACCATGACCACGATCCAGGACGTCGCCCGCCACGCTGCCGTTTCGGTGAGCACGGTTTCCAACGTGCTGAACGGCCGCTCCGACCGGATGCGGCCGGAAACGCTGGCCCGGGTCGAGGCGACGATCGAGGCGTTGCGCTTCTCGCCCAACCGCCTGGCGCGCCAGCTCAAGACCGGGCAGACGCCGCTGCTCGGCCTGCTCGTGCCCTCGATGGCCAACCCGATGTACGGCTACATCGCGCGCGAGATCGAGACGTTCGCGCAGGAGCAGTTCGGCTACCGGCTGCTGATCGGCAGCACCTACCGCGATCGGGCCAAGGAAAGCGCCTTCTTTGAGGACCTGCGGGCGCACGGCGTGCGCCGCGTCATCGTCATCTCGTCGCTCGCCGACGAGCGCCACTTCGAGTCGGCGGTGGAGCGCGGCATGGTGGTCGTGAGCTACGACCGCGGCGTCACGCCGGGGCAGCGCTCGCGCGTCGGCCACGTCATGCCCGACAACTTCGAAGCGGCGCGCCTGGCGACGCAGCACCTGATCGACAAGGGCCACCGCCGTCTCGCCTTCGCCACCGTCGCCGGCATGACGCTCAGCCGCAGCGCCAAGATCGCCGGCTTCCATGCCGCGGCCGAGGCGGCGGGCCTGCGCGGCAGCGCCAGGGTGCTCGACGGCGGACCGCTCAACGAGTACGGCGACTCGGTGATCGCCGAGGTCGGCCGCGCCACCGCGGCGCAGATCGCCGGCCTCGACCGGCGGCCCACCGGGATCGTCGCCCTCAACGACCTGATGGCCCTCGGCCTGATGGCGGGCCTGCGCGACGCCGGCCTGGCCGTGCCGCGCGACGCCTCGATCGTCGGCATCGACGGCCTCT
>DATCGH010000419.1:0-7168 GCA_036509055.1 Caldimonas sp. | reverse complement strand
CCTCAGATCGCCCCGACGCTCCCCGTCACCGGCAGCACGATGCCGGTGATGTAGCCCGAGCACGCCGGCGAGGCGAGGAAGACATACGCCGGCGACAGCTCTTCCGGCTGGGCGGCGCGCTTCATCTGCGTGTCGGCGCCGAACTCGGCAACGCGTTCGGCGGGCGAGTCGGCCGGGTTGAGCGGCGTCCACACCGGACCGGGGGCGACGGCGTTGACGCGGATGCCCTGGTCGATGACGTTCTGCGCCAGCGCCTTGGTGAAGGCGTGGATCGCCCCCTTGGTCGAGGAGTAGTCGAGCAGCCTGGGGCTGCCCTTCAACCCGGTGACCGAGCCGGTGTTGATGATCGCCGCCCGCTCCTTCATGTGCGGCAGCGCGGCCCGGGCCATGTGGAAGTAGCCGTGCATGTTGGTGCGGAAGGTCAGGTCGAGCCGCTCGTCGGTGAGGTCCTCGATCGAGTCCGCGTGCTGCTGGTAGGCCGCGTTGTTGACCAGCACGTCCAGCCGGCCGAAGGTCTTCACCGCCTTGGCGACGGCGCGGTTGCAGAAGCGCGAATCCTTGACGTCGCCGGCGATCAGCAGGCAGCGCCGCCCCTCGGCCTCGACCCGTGCCTTCGTCTCCCGGGCGTCGCGGTGCGAGTCGAGATAGATGACCGTGACGTCGGCGCCCTCGCGCGCGAACAGCACGGCGACGGCACGGCCGATGCCCGAGTCTCCCCCGGTCACGATGGTGGCGAAGCCCTCGAGCTTGCCGCTGCCGCGGTAGTCGGGCGCGAGGAACTGCGGCGCCAAGGCGAGGCGGCTCTCGTCACCGGGCTTGGCCTGGTGCTGCGCGGGCAGCTGCGCCGGCTCGCGGCGTGCGCCGGCCTGGACCGCGGCCCGGGATTTCTTCCTGTCCTTGCCCGCCGCGGCGTCGCGCGCGTCCTGTGCGCGCTGAACGCGGCGCGTGACGGCACCGGTGGCGGCGGCGCCTTCAGGCGATCGGGGGCTGTCCTTCTTCTTCGTCATCGGCTCCGGCTCCTGGGAGGGTTCCGGAGCCCTTTACGGCAATCGACGCGCCCCCCCAAGCAGCGAAGCCATGGCCGCGCGCATGCGCGCGAAGTCGACCGGCTTGCCGACGTGCGCATTGAACCCCGACGCCAGGGCGCGCTCGATGTCCGCCGTCCGTCCGTGCCCGGTCAGGGCGATCGCCGGCACGCCGGCGGTGCGCGGTCGCTTCCTCATCTCGGCGATCATCTGGTAGCCGTCCATGCCCGGCATGCCGACGTCGGAGATCACCAGGTCGAAGTCCTCGGACTCGGTCAGGGCCAGCGCCTCCGCGCCGCTCTTCGCGGGCGTGACCCGCGCGCCCTCGTGCTCGAGCAGGTAGCCGAAGGTCTCGAGCATGTCGGGCGTGTCGTCGACCAGCAGCACCCGCGAGCCGGCAATGGTTCGCCCCGGGTTGCTTTCCTCGGCCATGTCGAGCTCGCCGAACCCGGTGGGCTGGTGGATCGGCAGCCAGACGCGCATGGTCGTGCCCCGCCCTCGCCCGGCCGATTCGGCGGCGACGCGGCCACCGTGCAGCTCGACCAGGCTCTTCACCAGCGCCAGGCCGATGCCCAGGCCGCCCTCGTCGCGGGTGGTCGCCGCATCCGCCTGGCGGAACATCTGGAACACCTGGGGCAGAAAGGCCGGCGAAATGCCGCGGCCGGTGTCGATGACCTCGAGCAAGGCCTCGTCGCCGTCGTGCGACAGCCGCACCGTGACCGAGCCGCCACTGCGGGTGAACTTGATCGCGTTGCTGAGCAGGTTCCAGGCGATCTGCTCGACCCGGACCGGATCGCCGTCGATCAGCACCGGCTCGGCCAGGCCTTCGGCGTAGAGGCGCACGCCCTTGCTTCGCGCCTCGGCCACCGCCCAGGCCATGCACGGCTGGATCGCCTCGCCGAGAAGCAGCGGCACCCGGTTGACCGCCAGCTTGCCGGCGTTGGTGCGCGACATGTCGAGCAGGTCGTCGATGATCCGCGCCTGGCCCTGGACCGTGCGCCGGATCGTCGCCGCCGCCCGCTGCACCGCCGGCAGGCTCTGCGCCTCGGGCAGCACCATCAGCAGCTCGGCGTTGACGTTGATCAGGTTGAGCGGATGCTTCAGTTCGTGCGACATCACCGCCAGAAACTCGCTCTTCAGCTCGCTCTCCTGGATCGCCTCGTCGATGCCGGCCTCGGCCGCCGACAGCCGGCGCGCATCCAGCTCCTGGGCGGTGGCCATCTCGGTGGTGTCGCGGCAGATCTTGGCGTAGCCCCGAGTCGCGCCGCGCAGCGGCGCCGTCACGCCGCTGGCGAAGAAGGCGCTGCCGTCCTTGCGCCGCATCCAGCGCTCGTCAGGCGCCCGCCCGTTCTGGTCGGCCAGGCGCAGCTCGCCGGCGGGCGCGCCGCGCGTCCGGTCCTCGTCGGTGAAGAGAATGTCGAAGGGCTGGCCGATGGCTTCCTCGGCTTCGTAGCCGAAGACGTGGCGGCAGCCGGCGGTCCAGGTGGCGATCCGGCCCTGCAAGTCGATCGTCAGGATGGCGAAGTCGGTCATCGACTCGGCGACCAGCGCCATCCGCTCCTCATTCGAGCTGACCGTGTCCTCGGCGCGGCGCAGGCTGGTCACGTCGACGAAGTTGAGGACCGCGCCGCCGATCCGGTCCTCGGCGGTGCGGTAAGGCAGCAACCGGGCGAGCAGGTAGCGGCCGTCGGTGCTGCGGATCTCGCGCTCGATCGTCTTCAGGGTCGCGAACACCGCCCGGGCGTCCTGGGCCAGGCCGTCGTACTCGAGCCGGTGGGTGATGTCGAACAGCGACCGGCCGATGTCGCTGGCGATCAGGTTGAAGAGCGCCGCCGCCGCCGGGGTGAAGCGCTTGATCCGCATCGCCGCGTCGACGAACACCGTGGCCGTGTCCGACGAGCTGATCAGATTGCTGAGATCGTCGTTGATCTCGATCGTCTCGTCGATCTTCGTCTTCAGCTCGTGATTGACAGTGATCAGCTCCTCGTTGGTCGACTGCAGCTCCTCCTTGCTGGTCTCGAGCTCCTCGGTCGCCGAGCGCAGCTCCTCGTTGATCGCCTGCAGCTCCTCGTTCGACGCCTTCAGCTCCTCGGACGAGGTCTCGTACTGCTCGATCGTTGCCGCCAGCTGCTGGTTGCGACGCAGCAGCTCGCTCTGCAGCTCGGCGATCACCGGGTCTTCCTTGGCCGCAGCGACGACCGCCGGCGATTGCGCGGCCGGCGTCTCCTCGAACACCACCAGCAGCATCTCGCCGGGCCAGGCGTCGTGCCGGACCAGCCGGGCCGACATCTTCACCAGCACGTCCCGGCCATCGATCGACACCCGCACCGGCGGGGCGTCGACACGATCGCGCAGCTGCCGCGCCTGGAACAGGGCGGTGCGCAGCTCCTGCTGCAGCTCCGGGCGGATCGCCTGCAGCACGTTGTGCGACGGCTCGCCCTCGGCCACCCGCAGATGGCCCGCGGCGCCGCTGACGTGGACGATCTCGTAGTCGGCGGTCACCAGCACGCTCGGCGGCAGGACCTCCTCGAGCAGCTGGCGGTGCACGTCGGCCGCCGTCGACGGCCGTGCCGCCGAAGGCGTCGCCTCCGGCCTTCGCGTCGTCCGGTCCGTGCGGCCCAGGGTCGGAACCGCGAGCAGCGCACGCAGCGGCCGGCCGACCGGATTGGCCCGGTACAGGCGGTGCACCGGGTCCACCGGCGTGAAGAAGCGCGCCGCCACGTCGACCGTCTCCGACGTGCCGAGGAAAAGGTAGCCGCCCGGCCGGAGCGAGAAATGGAACATCTCGAGCACCTGCTGCTGTGCGGCCCGGTCGAGATAGATCAGGAGGTTGCGGCAGCTGACGAGATCGAGCCGGGAGAACGGCGGATCGCGCAGCACGTTGTGCACCGCGAAGATCACGCTGTCGCGCAGCACCTTGCTGACGCGGTAGCCGCCCGGCTCGCTCGAGAACGAGGTGCGCAGGCGGCTCGGCAGCACATCGACGGCGATGCCTTCCGGGTAGTAGCCGGCACGACCGGCGGCGATCGCCGCCTCGTCGATGTCGGTGGCGAACACCGTCACCGCCCGGGCCGGGCGGCTGCGCCTGGCCTCGTCGGCCAGCAGCATGGCGATCGAATAGGCCTCCTCGCCGGTGGAGCAGCCGGCGACCCAAGCGCGGACCGGCTCGTCCTCGGACGCGCTCTCGACCAGCTTCGGCAGGACGTCGCGCTCCAGCGCCTCGAACGCACTGCGGTCGCGGAAGAACTGGGTCACGCCGATCAGCAGGTCGTCGAGCAGGGCCTTCGGCTCGTCGGCCTCGGTGGCGAGGAAGCGCCGATAGGCGATCAGGTCCGGCAGGCCGTTGACCTGCAGGCGCCGCTCGATCCGGCGCAGCACCGTCGCCCGCTTGTAGTTCTTGAAGTCGTGGCCGGTGCGCTGCTGCAGCGTCTTCATGATGTCGCGCAGGGCCTCTTCCGCGACCGCCGGCGCCGACGGCGGCTTGACCACCGGCGACACCTTCTCGGCATCGGGGATCTCGATCCGCCGGGCATTGCTCCAGAGCTGGACCAGCCGATCCGGAATCTCGGCGACCGGCAGGACGATGTCGACCTTGCCTGTGGCGATGGCGCTGTTCGGCATGCCGTCGTACTCGGCGTCCTCCGGCAGCTGCGCCATGACGATGCCGCCGTGCTCCTTCAGCCGGCCGATGCCGGCCGAGCCGTCGGCGCCGGTGCCGGAAAGGACGATGCCGATGGCGCGCTCGCGATGCGCCTCGGCGAGGGTGCGGAAGAACAGGTCGACGACGATGTGCCGGCCGCGCGGCCGCGCCGCATCGACCGGCGCCAGCGAGCCGTCGACCATCGACAGGTCGTGGGTCGGCGAGATCACGTAGACGTGATCGCGCTCGATCTTCATCCTGCCCGTGACCTGAGCCACCGGCATGCGGGTCGACAGCTGCAGGATCGCCGCGGCATTGCTCTCGTGCGTCGGCGACAGATGCAGGACGACGACGAACGCCATGTCGGGCGCCGCGGGCAGGCCCTCGAGCAGGGTCTTGATTGCGCCGAGCCCGCCGGCGGAGGCGCCGATGCCGACGACCGGGAAATCGAGTCCGCTGTGTCCCTTCGGGGCGGATTCGGGTGCGGAGACTGCGTCCACGAGGCTCAGGATACTGCGGTTACCGGACAAGAAGCGGGTCGAGGCACGTCGATTGCCGCCGACGGAAGATCGCAGCGGCAAAGGGGAGCCCGTGACCGCAAGAACATCCTCCGACTCCGGCAAGACACGTACCGCGGTCGAAGGCGAGCCGGCGCCGCGCCTGCCGCACGAGCGCGACGAATCCGCCGACAGCGGCCGCGGCGCGCCGCGCGAGATCATCCGCAGGGCACAGCGCGACATCGAGGCCGGCCGGGTCGACACCGACCGCGGCCCGCCTGCCGATGCTGCCTACCGCAAGCAGAAGGAGACGCCCGTTCGGCACAATCGGAAGCCATGAGTCCGCCGCTCGCCCGAGGATGAAAACCGCAGGGCGGCGCAGGAAGGCATCCGAATGACCGAGCCGATCCACATCGTCGACGCGACGATGTTCTGGAGCGCGACCGGCGGCGGCGTGCGCCGCTACCTGCTGACCAAGCACGACTGGCTGGCGCGCCGCCCCGGCTGGCGGCACACGATCGCCGTGCCGGGGAGCGACGGCGCCTCCGACCGGGCCTGCCTGCCTTCCCTGCCGCTGCCCGGCAGCGGCGGCTACCGGCTGCCGCTGCGCCGTGGCGCGATCGCGCGGGTGCTGCGCGACCTGCGGCCGGACCTGATCGAAGCCGGCGATCCCTACCGCGTCGCCTGGGGGGCGCTCGACGCCGCGCGCTCGCTCGCCGTCCCCGCGGTCGCGACCTGCCACTCCAACCTCGAGGCGATGGCCCGGCTCGCCGCCGGATCCCGCCTCGGCCGCTTCGCCGCGTCGGCCGCGCGCCGCTATGCCCGGCACGTCTATCGCGGCTTCGACCTCGTGCTCGCCCCGAGCCGCAGCATGCGCGGCCATCTGCTCGACTGGGGCGTGGAGCGCGTCGCCCTGCAGCCGCTCGGCGTCGACACCGCGCTGTTCCATCCCGGGCGCGCCGCGGCGGCCGGTTGGCGCACCGAGCTGGGCCTGGCCGCCGACGCACGCGTGCTCGTCTACGCCGGCCGCTTCGCGCCCGAGAAGCACCTCGACGTCCTCGCCGATGCGGTGGCGCGGCTCGGCCCGCCGCACGTCCTGCTGGCGATCGGCGCCGGACCGATGCCGCCTTCGGGCGAGCGGGTGCGCGTCGTCCCCTTCGTCGCCGACGTCGCCGTGCTGGCGGCCATCCTGGCCGGCGCCGATGCCTTCGTCCATGCCGGTGACCAGGAGACCTTCGGCCTGTCGGCGCTCGAGGCGATGGCCTGCGGCACGCCGATCGTCGTGCGCCGGGCCGAAGGCCTCGCCGAGCTCGCCGACGGCGCCTGCGGCCTGGCGGTCGAGCACGGCACCGGGGCAGCGTTCGCCGAAGCGATCGCCGCGCTCCTTGCCGGCGATCGGCCGGCGCAACGCCGCGCCGCGCGGGCGCGCGCCGAGGCCAGCGACTGGGAGCAGGTGCTGCCCGGACTGCTCGATCACTACCGGCGCCTGCTCGAGGGCGGGGCAGCATCGCCGGCTCCGGGGCGGGCGATCGAAGCCTCTTCCCTGCCGCCGGCGCGATGAGCCAGGAAACGACGATCACGCCGAGCCGCTTCGAGAGCGAGCGCTTCGTCTGCCTCGTCCTCCACGACGTCGCCCCCTCGACCCGTGCCGCCTGCATGCGCGTCCTCGCGGCCGTCGCCCAGGTCGCCGACGTGCCGGTGACGCTGCTCGCCGTGCCGCGCTACCACGGCGAGACATCGACGCCCGACCTGGTCGACTGGCTCGGTGCGCGCCAGCGCCGCGGCGACGAGCTGGCGCTGCACGGCTGGAGCCATCGCGACGAAGAGAAGCCGCCCACGGGCATGGTCGACGGCCTGCGCCGCCGCGTCTACACCCGCGGCGAGGGCGAGTTCTGGGCCTTGTCGGAGCGCGAGGCGACCCGTCGCATCGAGGCCGGCGTCGCCTGGTTCCGCGAGCACGGCTGGCCGCTCGCCGGCTTCGTCGCCCCGGCCTGGCTGCTCGGCCC
>DATCGH010000418.1:0-5998 GCA_036509055.1 Caldimonas sp. | reverse complement strand
TGCGCTGACGCTCGAATGCGGCCAGCACGACGACCCGGCCGCGCCCGAGGTCGCCTACCGGGCGATCGTCAACACGCTGGCCCACTTGCGGCTGATCGACGCACCGGACCCGTCGCCGTCGCGCATGGAGTGCCTGAGCCTGAGCGAAGTGATCGACCGGCTGCATCCCGACGATGCCTTCGCGCAGGCCTGGTGCAGCTTCGACCGGGTGGTCGAGGGCCAGGCCATCGGCACGCGGCACGACGGCAGCGTCATCGCTGCGCCGTTCAGCGGCTTCATCGTCTTCCCGAATCCCACGGCCGAGCCGGGGCACGAGTGGTTCTACCTCGCGCGCTCCAGCACGCGGCTGGGCCAGGGGCCGGCGAAGGTTTCCCAGTAGGGGTCACGCTCGATTCAACCCGGCACCGCCGGGCCGCAGAATCTTTCCGGCACGAGCCTCGACCGAATCCGGAGACCCCCATGACCTTGTCGACTTCCCGCCTCCTCGGCGCCCTGGCCGGCCTCGCCCTGGCCTTCGGCGCGAGCGCGCAGAACATCTCCATCGCCACCGGCGGCACCGGCGGCGTCTACTACCCGATGGGCGGCGGCATCGCCGCGGTGCTGTCGAAGCACGTGCCCGGCATGCAGGCCACCGCCGAGGTCACCGGCGGCTCGGTCGACAACCTCAAGCTCATCGGCAGCGGCAAGCCCTACGTCGGCTTCTCCATGACCGACGCCGCCCAGGACGCGTTCCGCGGCGAGGACAAATTCAAGGGCAACAAGGTCGCGCTGAAGACTTTGATGATCCTGTATCCGAACCGCATGCACGTGGTCTCGGTCGAGGGCCGCGGCGTCACGAAGATGAGCGAGCTCAAGGGCAAGCGCGTCTCGACCGGCTCGCCCGGCAGCGCCACCGAGGTGATGGCGTTTCGCGTGATCGAGGCCGCGGGTCTCGACAAGGACGCCGACATGAAGCGCGAGCGCCTCGGCGTCGCCGAGTCGGTCAACGCCATCAAGGACGGCAAGATCGATGCCTTCTTCTGGGTCGGTGGCCTGCCGACGGCGGCGGTCACCGACCTGGCGAACACGCCCAACACCAAGCTGAAGATGATCGACCACGCCGACGTGGTGGCGGCGATGAACAAGAAGTACGGCAACCTCTACGTGCAGGACGTGATCCCCAAGGACACCTACAAGGGCATGGACGCCGACAACCACCAGGCGACGGTGATGAACATCCTGGTGGCGCACGAGACCATGGACGACAAGACCGCCTACAACATCGTCAAGGCGATCTTCGACCGCAAGGACGACATCGTCGCGGTGCACAAGGAGGCGGCCAACTTCAAGCTCGAAAGCCAGAAGGCCAGCGCCTCGCCGATCCCGTTCCACCCCGGGGCGCTCAAGTACTTCGCCGAAAAGGGCATCAAGGTCAACTGAGCGCCGCCGCATGTCGTCGTTGCCGCCGGTGGCCGTCAGCGACGAGGCGCTGCAGCGGGCCGAGCGGTACGTCGAGGAAGAAGAGGGGGCCGCCAACAAGCTGAAGGGCTGGCTCGGCGACTTCGTCCGCCTGACCGCCTTCGTCATGGCGGCCTTTCACCTCTACACCGCCTATGCGATCGTGCCGACGCAGGTGCTGCGGCCGGTGCACGTCGCCTTCGTGCTGTTCCTCTCGTTCCTCGTGTTCCCGGTGGCGAAGCGCTTTCGCCATCGGGTGATGTGGTGGGACTGGCTGGCGGCAGCGCTCGCCATCGCCATCGTCGTCTACGCGATCCAGGGCGGCGACGACTTCACCGACCGCAACACCTCGCCGCTTCCCTGGGACATCGTCTTCGGCGTCGGCCTGATCGTGCTCGTGCTCGAGGCGATGCGCCGAACCAGCGGCTGGGTCATGCCGGTGGTGACGCTCGGCTTCATCGCCTACGCCATGGCCGGACCGTGGCTGCCGGCGCCCTGGACGCACAAGGGCTACGAGGTCGGCCGGCTGGTGGGGGTGATGTACATGACGCTCGAGGGCATCTTCGGCGTCGCCGTCGACGTCGCCTCGTCGCTGATCATCCTGTTCACCATCTACGGCGCGTTCCTGCAGTACTCCGGCGCCGGCAAGTTCTATCTCGACTTCTCGTTCTCGGCGATGGGCGGCAAGCCCACCGGTGCCGGCCGCACCGTGGTGCTGGCGTCGTTCCTCCTCGGCGGCCCTTCCGGCTCGGGCGTGGCGACGACGGTGACGCTCGGCGCCGTCGCCTATCCGCTGCTCGAGAAGGTGGGCTACGAGAAGAACGCCGCCGGCGGCCTGCTGGCGGCCGGCGGCCTGGGCGCGATCATCTCGCCGCCGGTGCTCGGCGCCGCCGCCTTCCTGATCGCCGAGTTCCTGAAGATCTCCTACCTCGACGTGCTGCTGATGGCGGTGATGCCGACGCTGCTGTTCTATTTCGCGCTGTTCCTCATGGTCGAGATCGATGCCCGCAAATACGGCATGCGCGAGGTCGCGTTCGAGAAGGTCGAGAGCGTCTGGCTCCTGAGCAAGCGCTACTGGTTCCATTTCCTCTCGCTGGTCTCGATCGTCGCTTTCATGCTCTGGGGCTTCTCGCCGGTGCTCTCGGTGTTCTGGGCCACGGTGGTGGCGCTGGCGACCAGCCTCTTGCGTCGCGACACCGCGCTGATCCCCTGGGACCTGTTCCGCGGCCGAGGCTCGGTGAAGGAGCACGTGCTGCAGTCGGGCTTCGCCAAGGCGATGGAAGGCGGGGCGATGGGCATGCTCAACGTCGGCGCCACCTGCGCCGGCGCCGGCATCATCGTCGGCGTCGTCACGCTCACCGGCCTGGGCCTGAAGTTCAGCTCGATCGTGATCGACTATGCCCAGGGCTCGCTCCTGCTGACCGCGATCTTCACCTCGCTCGTGGTCTGGATCGTCGGCCTGGCGGTGCCGGTGACCGCCTCCTACATCATCTGCGCGGTGATCACGGCGCCGGCCCTGATCAAGCTCGGCGTGCCGGACTTCGCGGCGCACATGTTCATCTTCTATTACGCCGTCCTTTCCGAGGTCTCGCCGCCGACCGCGCTCTCGCCCTTCGCCGCCGCGGCGATCACCGGCGGCGATCCGTACAAGACCACCTTGCAGTGCTGGAAGTACACCGTTCCGGCCTTCCTCCTGCCGTTCATGTTCGTGCTCGACCCCTCCGGCCAGGGGCTGCTGCTGATGGGCTCGACGAAGGCGCTGGCCGCGGCGAACTGGCTCTCGATCGCCCAGGTGACGCTGACGGCGGCGCTCGGCATCGCCGCGATCGCCGGCGGCTTCCAGGGCTGGGCGCTGCGCCGGGCGACCGCAATCGAGCGCGTCATGCTCATCGTCGCCGGCGTGGCGCTCGCCTATCCGGGCGGCTTCGCCGACGCGATCGGGCTGGCGCTGATCGTCGTCGTGCTGGCGATGCAGCGCTTCCTGGGCGCACGGCCGGCGGCGCTGGCCAAGGATGGCTGAGCGCGCCCGGCACCGGCCGCCGCGCGGGTGTCGCGGCTAGCCGGGAGCCGACGCCGCCGCCGGCGCAGACGCCGGACGCGCCGGCGGCGCCAACGGGCGCAGGCGGAAGTAGCGCTTGTCCGTCGCCGGCAGCGTCAGCTCGCGCACGCCGAAACCGACCACGCGGATGGCACGCACCGGCTGGAACGGACCGACGTTGCTGCGCCCCGCCTCGAGCAGGTAGTCGCCGGGGGGCAGGGCCCGCGTCGAGATCACCGTGCCGGCGGCGGAGCGGCCGACGCGGACGCCGCCGAACGGCCGCGCCAGCGGATCGCCGACGAAGACGCCCTGTCCCGGCATGAGCACGCTCTTCCAGTACGCCTCGACCAGCGTCTCGCCGGCAAGGTAGTGCGCCATGACGACGCCGACCTCCGGAAACTTGGCGCGGTAGTTGCACGGCTCGCTGCTCGTGCCGTAGCTGCCGGTCGCACCGGCCTCCAACCACTCGAGCGCCGTCGTCTGGCCGCGGCCCGCGAGGAGGGCGCCGCCGAACGAGGTCAGGTGATCGGCGATCGCGCCGTCGACGAAGCGGTTGTCCGCCAGGCCCGCGACCCGGGCCACGCCGGTGAACTCGAACATCACGTCGCTTCGTCCCTCGAGGGCGTCGCCGTCGACCTGCTCGATCGGGTAGGCCGATCCCAGCACCGCCTTCACCCGCTCGTAGGTCTCGGCCCGGACGTTGCGGCTGACGTCGCGGGTGTTCATCAGATAGGCCTTGCCGTCGGGCCAGCGCTCGTCGGCGCGCAGGCCGCGATCGATCAACCGCTTCGCGCTCTCGACGTCGCTGCCGGCGAGCAGCATCGCCGGGCGCAGGCGATGGTCGGCGAACGGCGCGCGGCTCGGGCTGTTGAAGTAGGTCGAGGTCCGGGTCGCATGGCAGCCCTCGGCGCAATAGGCCGCCGGGTCGAAGCCGAGCGCGAACGCCGCGGTCACCGACATGCATTCGACCCGGTAGGGGAGGGTCCAGGCGAGCGCGAGGGCTTGCACGCCGGCGTCGACCTTGGCATCGAGAACGGCCTGGACGTGCCCGAAGTCGGCCGAGCTCATCACCGGCTGACCGGGGTGAAAGCGGACGTGGACGACGCGACCCTCGGCGATGCCGCGCCGCGCCGCGTAGTAGCGGCCGATCTCGACGCTCGCCGGATCGGCGTCGTTGACGACGATCGCGATGTCGCTTGCCCCGAGGCCGACGCTCGGCAGCGACAGCCGGGAGAGGTCCGGGGCCGGCGCCGGGCGCTGCGCGACGGCGCTGCCACAGGCCAGGGCGGCGATCCAGAGCGTGCGGCGCAGGGCCGCGTCGATGCGGGCCAGGGTCAGGCGCACGGGGCGATGCGGATCACGGCCATGGAGCGATTGTCCCGCCGACGCGCCGGCTGGACGCTCTTCGGGGGAGGCTCTATGCTCGTCGCCATCCAGTGGCCGGAGGGAAGTGGCGATGCGTGCGTGGACCGTGGATGCCGATGACATCCGGGTGGCCGAGGATTTCGACGAGTCGCTTCTTCACCGCACGCCCGAGATCGACGCCTTTCTCACGCCGGGGCGCGACGACAAGTTCGTCGTCATCGGCACCAAGGGCTTCGGCAAGACGCTGCTCCTCAAGGCCAAGCGGGTCCTCTACCAGCGCGAGGGCCAGGCGGTCTGCCTGCCGCACGGCAACCTCCTGGACAAGCCGATCGGCGACAAGATCTTCGGCCGCGAGGCCATCGCCCTGTTCGCCGCCTCGCCGCTGCCGTGGTCGAAAGTCTGGCTGTCGGCGATCGCGCTGGCGGTGCTGAAGCACTTCGACGCCCTCGACGATCTCAAGGTCGGTGCCCGCCTCGGCGGCCTGATCGCCGATTCGAGGCTGCACAGCGTCATCGACCACTTCGTCCGCCTGCTCGACTTCACGCCGAGCGAGCTGCAGCGCTGCGCGACCGAGACCGACGGCCACCTGGTGCCGCGCCTGCGGGCGCTGAACGCGCCGCTGGCGATCTTCATCGACGGCATCGACGAGTATTTCAACAAGCACGTCGAGGACCTGCCGGCGAGCCCGAGCGTGACCGGCGAGCTGTCGCCCGAGGTCTGGTACTTCGCGCAGCTCGGGCTGGTCGAGGTGGCCTATCAGCTGCGCCGGATCAACCACCACCTGAAGGTGTTCGCGGCGATCCGCAAGGAGGCCTACGCGCGCTGGCCGCAGCGCACCGCCATGGTCCAGCAGTACCGCGGCAGCGCGGTCGACATCATCTACACGCCGGAAAGCCTGCGCGAGATCTTCGTCAACAACGTGCGCCTGGTCAGGAACGACCGCATGGTCCAGGCCGAGCGCGTGCGCAGCAGCCCGCTCGAAGCCTTCCTCGGCCGCCTCAGCGTCACCGATGTCCACACCCGCGAGGAGGAAGACGCCTTCGAGTACATCTGCCGCCACACCCTGCTCCGGCCGCGCGACCTGATGACGATCGGCGAGCGGCTGACGGCGCTGCGGCCCGACGAGCGGCGCAACGAATTCCGCCTCAAGGAGGCCGT
>DATCGH010000417.1:0-2058 GCA_036509055.1 Caldimonas sp. | reverse complement strand
AGGCCGCCCTCGGGCGGCCTTTTGCATGGGGCGATCGATCCCGCTGCGGGTCCGGGCCTCAGCCGAGCTGCAGCCAGTCGAAGCCCGCCAGCGGATCGGCGACGACGATCGCCTCGCCCGCGCCGCCGAAGCAAGCGGCCAGCGCGGCGCGCGCCAGGTCCGGCCGGTTGTTCTCCCGGCTGAGATGCGCGGCTACCACGTGCTGCAGCCGGGCGCTGGCGCAGCGCGCCAGGATCTCGGCGGCGGTGGCATTGCTGAGGTGGCCGAACCGGCCGCCGATCCGCGCCTTGAGTGACGGCGGATAGCGCGAGCTCGCCAGCATCGCCGCGTCGTGATTGCACTCCAGGACGATCGCGTCGCAGCCGGCGACGTTGTCGATCATGTGCGCGGTGATCGAGCCCAGGTCGGTGAGCACGACCAGGCGCAGGCCGCCGTCGCCGCAGCGCAGCTGCAGCGGCTCGGCGGCATCGTGGGCGACGGTGAAGGGATGAACCTCGATGTCGCCGATGGCGATCGGCTCGGCGTCGCGTGCGAAGCGCAGCGTCGCCGGTGCGCCGAAGCCGCCGGTGGCGCGCCAGGTGCCCCGGCTCATCCACAGCGGCAGCTGCTCGCGCTCGGCGAGCGCCAGGGCGCAGCCGATGTGGTCGCCATGTTCATGGGTCACGAACACGGCATCGAGGTCCGAGGCCGCGAGGCCGGCGCGGGCCAGCCGGAGGTCCAGCTCCTTGAGCGAGAAGCCGGCGTCGACCAGCAGGCGCGTGGTCGTGATGCCGCTCGATGCCTCGACGACGGTGGCGTTGCCGCCGCTGCCGCTGCCGATGCTGCGAAAGCGGATCACTCGCTGCCGTGCCTGCGTCGCCCCTCGCCGTTCACTTCAGCAGGTCGTCGAGGAGCAGGCTGACGATCCGCTTGCCGGCTTCGCCGTTTTCGGGCTTGCCCTGCGAATCGAGGACGGCGACCGTGCTGGTCGCGCTGCCTTCGGCCGTGACCTTGACCCGGTACTTGGCCAGGCCGGCGCCGTCGTCCTTCTTGCCGAAGCTGAACATCTTGGCGAAGAAGTTGGGCTCTTCGCGGCCGGCAAAGGCCGGGTCCACATAGCGCACGAAGTACACGCCCTGGGTGCGGTCGCGATCCTCGACCGTGAAGCCGCTGCGATCGAGAGCCAGGCCGACGCGGCGCCAGGCGCGGTCGAAGCCGTCGTCGACCTGCAGGGTCGGGCCGGGGCGGTCGGTCAGCATGCGGGCGCGGGCCGGCGCTGTGGGCAGGGGCGCGGCGGCCGCGGCGGCGACGATGGTCTTGGCTTCTTCCGACCTGGCGCCGAGCTTGACCATCAGGCGGGCGAGGAACTCGGCCTCGAGCGAGGGATCGGTCGGGCGCGGCTGCCAGACCGTCGACTCCTTGCGCTCGCCGATGTACTTCTCTTCCATGCCCCGGTGGGTGATGTAGATGTCGCTGCCGGTCGGCGTGCGTTCGACCCGGGTGCGGAACTTGTCGAGCTCGCTGGTGGAGAAGGCGCTGTCGAGGACCTTGCCGATCGAGCGGCGGATGATGTCGTTCGGCAGCTTGGCCCGGTTCTCGACCCAGTCGGTCTCGACCACGCCGGCTTCCGGGCGGTCCTGGGTGAGGTTGAAGCCGTTGTCCTTCCAGAAGGCGCGCACCAGCGGAAAGACCTGCTCCGGCGGCAGGTTCGTGCTGAGCCACCGGTCGTTGCCGAGCCGCTCGATCTTGAAGCTGCCCACCGCCGTCGGCGCGATCGTCGGCGTGGCCGTCGTCGCCGCGGCCGCCGCCACCTGCGTCGGGGCGGCCGGAGCCGGTGCCGGTGCCGTGGCGGACCCTGGGGCCGTCGCCGGCGTGCCGGGCGCCGCCTGGAAGGTCGATGCACTGACGACGCCGCTGGAGGGCTGGTAGCGCGTGTCCTTGGCCAGCTGGGTGAGGTCGGGAGGGACCTCCAGGCCGGTGGTACGCGTGCTGGTGGAGCGGTAGTCGATCTTCTCGCCGGCGATGAGGCTCTCGACGCTGGAGCAGCCGGACAGCGCCGCCAGGCAGGCGAGGCCGGCC
>DATCGH010000416.1:0-3613 GCA_036509055.1 Caldimonas sp. | reverse complement strand
CTCGCTCGTGGCGGAGAGGCGCGCCAGATCGCCCGAGGCGAGGCTCGCGACGTCGCCGCCCTGGGCCGCAAACTCGCGGATCACCGAGGAGATCCGGGCGTGCGCGTACTGCACGTAGAAGACCGGGTTCTCGTCGTTGCGCTTGAGGGCCAGGTCGATGTCGAAGGTGAACTCGGTGTCGGCCTTCCTGCTCAGCATGAAGAAGCGGACCGCGTCCTTGCTGGTCCACTCGATCAGGTCGCGCAAGGTCACGTAGGAGCCGGCGCGCTTCGAGAGCTTGACCTCCTGGCCGTCGCGCTCGACCCGCACCATGGTGTTCAGCACGTAGTCGGGGTAGCCCGTCGGCACGTTCATGCCCGACGCCTGCAGTCCGGCGCGCACCCGGGCGATCGTGCCGTGGTGGTCGGTGCCCTGGATGTCGATCGCCTTGGCGAATCCGCGCTCGAACTTGGTCAGGTGGTAGGCGACGTCGGGCACGAAGTAGGTGTAGCTGCCGTCGGACTTGCGCATCACGCGGTCCTTGTCGTCGCCGTAGTCGGTGGTGCGCAGCCAGAGGGCGCCGCCCTCCTCGTAGGTCTTGCCCGAGGCGACCAGGCGCGCCACGGTGGAATCGACCCGGCCGCTCGTGTACAGGCTCGACTCGAGATAGTAGTTGTCGAAGCGCACGCCGAATGCGGCGAGGTCGAGGTCCTGCTCGTGGCGCAGGTAGGCGACGGCGAACTCGCGGATGCCGGCCCCGTCGTCGGGCCGGCCGGAGGCGGTGAACTGCCGGTCGTCGGCCTTGACCGTCTTGCCCGCCTTGAAATCGGCGGCGATGTCGGCGACGTAGTCGCCGTTGTAGGCGTTCTCGGGCCAGCCCGGATCGCCCGGCGCCAGGCCGGCGAGCCGGGCCTCGACCGAGGCGGCGAGGGTGGCGATCTGCACGCCGGCGTCGTTGTAATAGAACTCGCGCACGACCTTCCTGCCCTGGGTCTCGAGCAGGTTGCAGATCGCATCGCCGAGCGCCGCCTGGCGCGCGTGGCCGACGTGCAGCGGGCCGGTCGGGTTGGCGGAGACGAACTCGACCATCACCGGCGCCGCCGCATCGGCCGGCTTCAGGCCGAACGAGGCCGCGCTCTCCAGGATCTCGGCGACGACGCGCTGCCGGGCCGCGGCACGCAGGTGCAGATTGATGAAGCCGGGGCCGGCGACGTCGATCGATTCGACCCAGCGTTCGAACGCGCTCTTCTTCTTGAGCGCGGTGATCAGCTCGGCCGCGACCTCGCGCGGGTTGCGCCGCTGCGCCTTGGCGAGCGGCATCGCCGCGGTGCAGGCGAGGTCGCCGTGGGCCGCCTGGCGCGGCCGTTCGAACGCGGCGACGAGGGCATTGCCCGGGCTTACTTCGTCCATCGCTGCGCGCAGCGCATCGAGCAATTCGTCACGGGCCCGGGTCATCGGCGAATTCTACGAGGCGGGTTTTGCGGCTCGCGCCGCGCGGCGGGAAGTCGATGGAGACCGTGAATAAGGCCAAGGTCCGGCGTACCTCTGGTCACACGTCGGTGCAAGAATTCCGATGCAAGGACGCCCTCGATGTCATCGTCATCAACCGCCACCATCTCCGTCCCGCCCGTCGCGCCGGCGGCCGCCAAGCCGATGCCTGCGCAAATCGGCAAGTACCGGGTCCTCGGCCGCCTCGGCGATGGCGCCACCAGCGAGGTCTTCCTCGGCTTCGACGACTTCCAGGGCCGCAACGTCGCGATCAAGCGGGTGCGCTCCTCGACCTCGGCCGACCCGATCGACGGCCACTATTCGGAGCGCTTCTTCGCCGCCGAGGCGGCGCTGGTCGGCAAGCTCCAGCACCCGAACGTGGTGCAGATCTTCGACGCCGTCCCCGACCCGGCCGAGCCCTACCTGGTGATGGAGTACGTGGCCGGCGGGACGCTTCGGCCCTACTGCCGCGCCGATCAGCTGCTCTCGCTCGAGCTGATCGTCGAGATCGGCTTCAAGTGCGCGATGGCGCTCGGCTACGTTTACCGCCAGGGCCTGATCCACCGCGACGTCAAGCCGGCGAACCTGCTGACGGTGCTCAACAACGGCCAGATCACCGACGTCAAGATCACCGATTTCGGCAGCGTCCTGAACCTCGGCTCCGACGTGACCCAGATCCATCGCGTCGGCTCGCTCGCCTACATGTCGCCGGAGCAGCTCGACGGCGGCACGATCGATTGCCGCGCCGACATCTACTCGCTCGGCGCGGTGCTCTATCACCTGATCGCCGGCCGGCCGCTGTTCGATGCGCAGGTCCAGTCAGCCATGATGCATCAGATCTACAACGTCAGGCCGGTGTCGCTGGCGGGCGTGCGCGCCGGCGTCAGCCCGGCCCTCGACGACGTGATCCAGAAGGCCGTGGCCAAGAAGCCGGGCGATCGCTACAGCGACTGGGGCGAGTTCGCCCAGGCACTGTCGGGCCTGGTGACGACCCAGCAGGTGCCGCGCGGCCAGTTCCAGGGCGTGCTCGACTCCGAGCGTTTCACCCTGCTGCGCACGCTCGAGTTCTTCGCCAACTTCGGCGACGTCGAGCTCTGGGAGGTGGTGCACCGCGCCAAGTGGCAGCGCTTCCATTTCGGCCATGCGCTGTTTCGCAAGGGCGAGGAAGGCAACACCTTCCACATCATGGCGCAGGGCGAGGTCGAGGTCTTCCGCGACGGCAAGAAGGTGGCCCAGCTCGGCGCCGGCACCTCGGTCGGCGAGATGGCCTATCTGGCGCCGAGCGCCGAGCTGAAGAAGCACAGCACCGACGTCATCATCACCGAGCCGACGACGACGATCTCGTTCACGCCCGATACGCTCTTGCAGCTCAGCCCGAACTGCCGGCACCTCTTCCACGACTCGTTCATCAAGGTCCTGGTGCGCCGCCTGCACTCGGCCCACGAGCAGCTCGCCCACCCGCGCCGCATCTTGTAAGCTCGTCGTTCCCCCGTCCGGAGAGACCCGAGATGCAGCGATTGCCCGGCCTGCTGGCCACCGTGGCCCTGACCGTTTCGGCGGCGGCCTTCGCCAACTCGCACAAGGAAGCGCCGATGATCGTGCCGGCGAGCGCGCCGACGTCCGCGCAGCAGGCGAAGATGGGCGAATGCAACAAGAAGGCGGCCGGCAAGACCGGTGACGCGCGCGAGGCCTTCCTGAAGACCTGCCTCGCGGCCGACGCGCCGACGTCGCCCCAGGACAAGACGAAGAAGTGAACCCCGAGGCCGCCGGGAAGGCCGGCGACGCCCGCAAGACCTCGATCCCGACCTGGCGCATCGCCTGAGCCGCCGTCCGCTCCGCCGGCGCACCGTCCGGCCTGGCGCCGCCACCCTTGCGGCGTCGCACAATCGGCGTCATGAGCCCGCCGCTGCCCACCGTCCGCGCCGTCCTGTTCGACGCCTACGGCACCCTGTTCGACGTCTACAGCATCGGCGTTGCCGCCGAGCGCCGTTTCCCGAGCGCCGGCGAGCGGCTCGCCGTGCTCTGGCGCGACAAGCAGATCGAGTACACCCGGCTCAGCTCGATGAGCGGGCGACCGCGCAGCTTTCGCGACTGCACCCGCGCCGGCCTGCGCTTCGCCGCGCACGCGCAGGCGCTCGCGCTCGAC
>DATCGH010000415.1:0-5528 GCA_036509055.1 Caldimonas sp. | reverse complement strand
CAGCACCTTGGGCACGGCGAACACCGGGCCGATGCCCATCTCGTCGGGCTCGCAGCCCGCCACCGCGAAGCCGAGGAAGCGGCCGAGCGGCTTCAGGCCGCGCTGCTCGGCGAGCTTCTCGTTCATCACCACCACCGCGCCGGCGCCGT
Organism: Caldimonas sp.; assembly: GCA_036509055.1. GTDB lineage: Bacteria > Pseudomonadota > Gammaproteobacteria > Burkholderiales > Burkholderiaceae_C > Schlegelella_A. Next base: position 5,379 of record DATCGH010000415.1, on the reverse strand, counting down.
CGCTGAACTGGCTGGCGTTGCCGGCGGAAATGACGCCGCCGGGAACAGCCGGCTTGATGTCCTTGATGCCGTCGTAGGTGGTGCCGGCGCGGATGCCCTCGTCGGCGCTCACCGTCACTTCCTTGGTGCGCAGGCCCATCACCGCGTCGGCGACGCCGGCGAGCACCGTGATCGGCGCGATCTCGGCCTCGAACCGGCCGGCGTCGCGCGCCGCGGCCGCCCGCTGCTGGCTGGCGGCGCCGTACTCGTCCATGCGCTGGCGCGGGATCGAGTAGCGCTTGGCCACCTGCTCGGCCGTCTGCAGCATGTTCCAGTAGATCGTCGGCTTGTTCTCCAGCAGCCACGACTCGGCCAGCATGTGCTTGTTGGCCTCGTTCTGTACGCAGGAGATGCTCTCCACGCCGCCGGCGACGACGATGTCGTTCTCGCCGGCGACGATGCGCTGCGCCGCCATCGCGATGGTCTGCAGGCCGCTGGAGCAGAAGCGGTTGACGGTCATGCCGCTGGTGGTGATCGGCAGGCCGGCGCGCAAGGCGATCTGCCGGGCGATGTTGCTGCCGGTCGCGCCCTCGGGCGTGGCGCAGCCCATGATCACGTCGTCGACCTCGGCGCCGTCGATGCCGGCCCGCTCGACCGCCGCCTTGACGGCATGGCCGCCGAGGGTCGCGCCGTGGGTCATGTTGAAGGCGCCCTTCCAGCTCTTGGCGAGCGGCGTACGGGCGGTCGAGACGATGACGGCGCTGGTCATGATGTGGCTCCTGATTCGATGCTGGGGGCAGTGTTCAGTTGAAGGTCTTGCCTTCGGCGGCGAGCTTGGCGAGCAGCGGCGCCGGCTTCCAGAAGGACGCGTCGTCGTGCGGATTGGCGGCGAAGCGCTTCATCGCCTGGCTGACGTTGAAGAGGCCCACCGTGTCGGCATAGTTCATCGGCCCGCCCCGGTGCATCGGGAAGCCGTAGCCGGTGAGGTAGACCATGTCGATGTCGCTGGCGCGCTGGGCGATGCCCTCGTCGACGATCTTCGCGCCTTCGTTGACCAGCGCATACACCAGGCGGTGGACGATCTCGTCGTCGCTGATCTTGCGCGGCGTGATGCCGAGCGCGGCGCGATGCTTCTCCAGCATGTCGGTCACAATCTTGCTCGGGATCGCGTCGCGCTTGCCGGGCACGTAGTCGTACCAGCCGGCGCTGGTCTTCTGGCCGAAGCGGCCGAGCTCGCACAGCAGGTCGGCGGTCTTGGAGTAGCGGATCTCGGGCTTCTCGACGTAGCGGCGCTTCCTGATGTACCAGCCGACGTCGTTGCCGGCGAGGTCGCCCATGCGGAACGGCCCCATCGCCATGCCGAAGCGCTCCATCGCCTTGTCGACCTGCTCGGGCGTGGCGCCCTCCTCCAGCAGGAAGCCGGCCTGGCGCGAGTACTGCTCGATCATGCGGTTGCCGATGAAGCCGTCGGTGACGCCGGAGACGACGCAGGTCTTCTTGATCTTCTTGCCGAGCGCCATGACCGTGGCGAGCACGTCCTTGGCCGTCTTCTTGCCGCGCACGACCTCGAGCAGCTTCATCACGTTGGCCGGGCTGAAGAAGTGCATGCCGATCACGTCTTCGGGCCGCTTGGTGAAGGCCGCGATCTTGTCGACGTCGAGCGTCGAGGTGTTGCTGGCGAGGATGGCGCCGGGCTTCATCACTTCGTCGAGGGTCTTGAACACCTGCTCCTTGACGCCCATGTCCTCAAACACCGCCTCGATCACCAGGTCGGCGTCCTTGAGGTCGTCGTACTTGAGGGTGGTGCTGAGCAGGCCCATGCGCTCGTCGAGCTTGTCCTGCTTGAGCTTGCCCTTCTTGACCTGCGACTCGTAGTTCTTGCGCATGATGCCGGTGCCCTTGTCGAGCGCTTCCTGCTTCATCTCGAGCATCACCACCGGGATGCCGGCGTTGAGGAAGTTCATGGCGATGCCGCCGCCCATGGTGCCGGCGCCGATCACGGCGACCTTGCGGATCTCGCGCAGCGGCGTGTCGGCGGGCACGTCGGCGATCTTGCTGGCGGCGCGCTCGGCCATGAAGACGTGGCGCAGGGCCTTGGCCTCCGGCGTCATCAAGAGGCCCAGGAAGAGCTCGCGCTCGTACTTCAGGCCGTCGTCGAACTTCATCTTCATCGAGGCCGCGACCGCGTCGACGCACTTCAGCGGCGCCGGGAAATTCTTCGCCATCGCCCCGACGGTGTTGCGCGCGAACTGGAAGTAGGCGTCGGCATTCGGGTAGACGATCTTCAGGTCGCGTACCCGCGGCAGCGGCCGCACGTCGGCCTTCTCGCGGGCGTACGCGACCGCCGCCTCGACCGCGTCGCCGTCGACGATCTTGTCGAACAGCTTCTGCCCCGGCTGCTTCGCCAGCAGTTCGCTCTTGACCGGCTCGCCGCTGACGATCATGTTGAGCGCGGTCTCGACGCCGAGCACACGCGGCAGCCGCTGCGTGCCGCCGGCACCGGGGATGAGGCCGATCTTCACTTCCGGCAGCGCGATCTGCGCCCCGGTCGCGGCCACCCGGTAGTGGCAGCCGAGCGCCAGCTCGAGGCCGCCGCCCATCGCCACGCTGTGCACCGCGGCGACGACCGGCTTGGTGCTCGCCTCGAGCGCGGCGATGACCGAGAGCAGATTCGGCTCGGCGATCGCCTTCGGCGAGCCGAACTCGCGGATGTCGGCGCCGCCGGAGAACGCCTTGCCGGCGCCGGTGACGACGATCGCCTTGACCGCCGGATCGGAAAGCGCCTTGTCGAGCCCGTTGACGATGCCCAGCCGGGTCTCGTAGCCGAGGCCGTTGACCGGCGGGTTGTTCAGGCTGATGACGGCGACGTCGCCGCGCACTTCGAAGTTCGCACTCATGGGAGGATCCTCGGGAAGTTCCCCGCCGCCGGCAGGGATTAGAACGATCGTTCGATTCTAGTCATCGGCCCTCGCCGCGACGTCGCGCGGGTGACTCTCTGGGCTTTTGCAGCAAGTCGGTCCGGCGGGCCACGAAACCGGTGATGTAACGCGTCAGCCAGTGCGGCGTCACCTGGGCCCATGCGGCCGTGATCTGGTTCGGCACCCCGGGAACGAGAATGACCCGCCCGGCCATCAGCGCCTTGTAGGCCTCGGCGGCGACGTCGGCCGGGTCGGACACGAACTGCTTCGGCAGCTTCGCGGCGGCAGCCGATCCGGCCTGGATCTCGCTGGCCATGTCGGTGTCGGTGATGCCGGGACAGAGCGCCGTCGCGGTCACGCCGCTGCCCTTCAGTTCCTCGGAAAGTGCCTCGGTAAGGGCCAGGACGTAGGCCTTGCTCGCGGCGTACGCCGCCATCGAGGGCACGGACTGAAACGCGGCCAGCGACGCCACGTTGAGGATCCGGCCGAAGCCGCGCTCGACCATGCCCGGCAGGACGAGGCTGGTCAACTCGGTCACGGCGCGGACGTTCAGGTTGACGAGGTTGACGAGCGCGTCGGTGCGGCTCGCCGCGAACGGACCGACGTCGATGACGCCGGCGTTGTTGACGAGGATGCCGATCGGCCCGTCCGCCAGCGCGGCCTTGACGACCGCCGCCGGGCCGGTCGGCTTGGCAAGGTCCTGGACGATCGTCCGGACTTCCACGTAGTGCTCGCGCTCGAGCTCGGCGGCGAGCGCGGCGAGCTTAGCGCGCCGGCGCGCGACCAGCGTCAGCTGGTGGCCGTTGCGCGCGAACTCGCGCGCAAGCTCGGCGCCGATGCCGGCCGAGGCCCCCGTGATGAGAACGCGTCCGACCGCGTGGCCGTCGATCCGCAGCGGGTCGAGCTTGATCTTCGTTCGCGCCATGGTCGCCCCTCGGTCAGGTAAGAACGGGAATCAGCAAGGACGTTACCGCCGTGCTCTCAGGCCTTCGCCGCTTGGGCGCCCTTTTCGACTTCTTCCGCGTAGAGCTCCTTCTTCGAAAGCTTGCCGACAGGGGTCTTCGGCAGCTCGGCGCGGATGTCGAGCGCCTGCACCATCTCGTGCTTGCCGAGCCTGTCCTTCAGGAACGCCTGCAGCTCGGCGAGCGAAAAAGGCTCGGCGCCGGGCTTCAGCCTGACGAACGCCTTCGGCGACTGGCCGCGGTACTCGTCGTGAATGCCGATCACGGTGACCTCGGCGACCGCCGGGTGCTGGTACATCGCATCCTCGAGGTTGCGCGGGTAGACGTTGAAGCCGCTGCACAGGATCATGTCCTTGGTGCGGTCGACGATGAAGACGAAGCCGTCCTCGTCCATGATGGCGACGTCGCCGGTACGCAGCATGCCGTCGAAGGTGGTCGCCTCGGCGGTCGCTTCGGGGTGGTTCCAGTAGCCCTTCATCACGTTCGGGCCGCGGATGCAGAGCTCGCCGCGCTCGCCGAGCGCCAGGTAGCGGCTCGGATCGTCGACGTCGACCATGCGGATCTCGATCTGCGGCAGCGGAATGCCGCACGAGTTCGCCTTGCGCATGCCGTAGACCGGGGTGAAGGTGCCGGTCGGCGACGTTTCGGTCATGCCCCAGCCCTCGCTCAAGGGGCAGCCGGTCGCCCGCTCGAATCGCTGCGCCACCTCCAGCGGCAGCGGCGCACCGCCCGAGCCGCAGTACTTGAGCGAGCTCAGGTCGTACTTGGCGATGTCGGGATGGCTGAGCAGCGCCGTGAACATCGTCGGCACGCCGGGAAAGCTCGTCACCTTCTTGGCCGCAATCTCCTTCAGCACCGCCTCGACGTCGAAACGCGGATGCAGGATCAATTCGGCGGCGGCGCGGATGCCGAGCAGCATGTTGACCGACAGCGCGTAGATGTGGAAGGGCGGCAGCACGGCCAGCACGCGCTCCTGGCCCTCGACGAGCACGGGCGGAATGCTGTCGACCGTCGCCCAGTACTGCTGGCACGCCGCCGAGAGATTGGCGTGCGTGAGCATCGCGCCCTTCGGCAGGCCGGTCGTCCCGCCGGTGTACTGCAGGACGGCAAGCTGCTCACGCGGGTCGGCGATCGGATGCGCCTGGTAGCGGCCGTCGTTGTCGAGCAGCGCGTCGAAGCGGACGTGCTGCGCGTCGCTGGGGGTCTCGACCGTGAGCTTTCCCGCCTTCATCTGCGCCGCCACCGCCTCGGGCTGCGCCGACATCTCGGCCATGCTGCCGACGACGACCTTCTTCAGGCGCGTCTTGCCGAGCATCGCCGCCATCTGCGGGTAGAGCGCCGCGAGGTCGAGCGTGATCATCACGTCGGTGCGGCTGTCATCGATCTTGTGCTCGAGCACTTGCGCGGCGTCGAGCGGCGAGTAGTTGACGACCGTGCCGCCCGCCTTCAGCACGCCGAAGAAGGCGATGACGTAGTGCGGCGTATTGGGAAGGTAGAGGCCGACGTGGATGCCGGGCCCG
>DATCGH010000414.1:0-2504 GCA_036509055.1 Caldimonas sp. | reverse complement strand
AAGACGCTGCTCTACGCCCTGAACGGCGGCCGCGACGAGATCAGCGGCGAGCAGATGGGGCCGAAGCTGCCGGCGATCACCGGCGACCTGCTGAGCTACGACGAGGTCATGAAGCGCTTCGATCCGATGCTGGACTGGCTGGCGAAGACCTACGTCAACGCGCTCAACATCATCCACTACATGCACGACAAGTACTGCTACGAAGCGGTGGAGATGGCGCTGCACGACCGCGACGTGATCCGCACCATGGCCTGCGGCATCGCCGGCCTGTCGCACGCGGCGGACAGCCTGTCGGCGATCAAGTACGCCAAGGTCAAGCCGGTGCGCGACGAGCGCGGCCTGATCGTCGACTTCCAGACTCAGGGCGAATTTCCGTGCTTCGGCAACAACGACGACCGTGCCGACGACATCGCCAAGATGCTGGTGACGATGATGATGAACAAGATCCGCAAGTTCCCGACCTACCGGGACGCGGTGCACACCCAGTCGGTGCTGACGATCACCTCGAACGTCGTCTACGGCAAGAAGACCGGCACCACCCCCGACGGCCGTCGCCTCGGCGAGCCCTTCGCGCCCGGCGCCAACCCGTCGAACGGCCGCGACACCCACGGCGCGCTGGCGGCGCTGCTCTCGGTCGCCAAGATCCCGTACGACGATGCCGAGGACGGAATCTCGCTCACCCTCTCGGTCGTGCCGTCGGCGCTCGGCGGCGAGTCGGACCGGCTCGACCGCGGTGTCGGTGCGCTCGATTCCTACTTCTCGAGCGGCGGCTTCCACGTCAACGTCAACGTCCTCAACCGCGAGACCCTGCAGGACGCGATGAAGAACCCGGACAAGTATCCGCAGCTGACGATCCGCGTCTCCGGCTACGCGGTGAACTTCGTCAAGCTGAGCAAGGAGCAACAGATGGACGTCATCAACCGCACCTTCCACGGCTCGCTCGGAGCGAAGGCATGACACAGCGCGCGCGGTGCGGCGGGGTGGCGGCATGACCGCGCCGCGCACCGGCAGCCGCTACGAGCTCCAGCTCGACCGCGCCGGCGTCCAGGAAAGCAAGACCGAGCGCGACTACTACGCCATCCACGCGGCCGATGTCGAGGACATCCCCGAGGCAGACGACCTCATCGGCTACGTCCACTCGTACGAGGTCGGCAGCACGGTCGACGGGCCGGGCCTGCGCTTCGTCGCCTTCCTCACCGGCTGCCTGCTGCGCTGCCAGTACTGCCACAACCCCGATACCTGGCACAAGCGCAACGGCCATCCGGTCTCCGTCTCGCAGGCGATGAAGACGATCGGCAAGTACGCCAAGGTGCTGAAGATCAGCAAGGGCGGGATCACGCTGTCGGGCGGCGAGCCGATGGTCCAGCGGCCGTTCATGGCGCGGATCTTCCGCCGCTGCAAGGAGCTCGGCCTGCACACCTGCCTGGACACCGCGGGCCGTCTCGGCGAGCGCATGACCGACCCGGAGATCATGGATGTCGACCTGCACCTGCTCGACATCAAGTCGGGCGACCCGGCGATCTACCAGAAGGTGACGAACCAGCCGCTGCAGCCGACGCTCGACTACGCACGTCGCCTCTCCGACATGGGCCGGCCGATGTGGATCCGCTACGTGCTGGTGCCGGACCTCACCGACGGCTTCGACAACGTCCAGAAGGTGGCCGACTTCTGCGCCGGCCTGAAGTCGGTCGAGCGGGTCGAGATCCTGCGCTTCCATCAGCTCGGCAGCGACAAGTGGGACCGGCTCGGCCTGGAGTACCCGCTGGCGAAGACCGATTCGCCGGACGCGGAGCTCACCGAGCGGGTGCGCGGCCAGTTCCGGAGCCAGGGGCTGACCGTGTACTAGATCCGCGCAGGATTGATCCGCCTTCGCCGCAACAACAACCCGAGAGACAAGCAGCGTGGACTACCTTCGGACCCTTCTCGAGCAGCAGCCGTTGATGACGCTGTTCCTGACGATCGCCATCGGCTACCTCGTCGGCGAGATCAACATCAAGGGCTTCTCGCTCGGCGTCGGCGCCGTCCTGTTCGTCGCCCTGGCCATCGGCTGGTTCGCGCCGAAGGCGGCACCGGCCGGCATGGTCGGCACGCTCGGCCTCGCCCTCTTTCTCTATGCCGTCGGCGTGCAGTACGGCAAGCAGTTCTTCATCGGCCTGACGAGCGCGGCGGGGCGCAGAGCCAACTTCATGGCGCTGGTCGGGGTGTTCGTGGCGGGCATCGTCAGCCTGCTCGCCGCCAAGGCGGCGGGGCTCGACCTCGGCTATGCGCTCGGCCTGTTCGCCGGTTCCGGCACCAGCACGCCGACGATGCAGGCGGCGATCGCCACGCTCGGCAACGACGATCCGGCCGTCGCCTATTCGGTGTCGTATCCGTTCGGCGTCGCCGGCCCGATCCTGTTCCTCTACTTCGCCTTCATGATCCTGAAGCCGAAGATCGAGGTTGCAAGCGGCACCGGGCTGGAGATGCTGGAGATCGAGCTGCGCAACCCGAGCCTCTTCGGCAAG
>DATCGH010000413.1:0-2737 GCA_036509055.1 Caldimonas sp. | reverse complement strand
GCCATGCCGACATGGCGCCGGTCGTGGCCGATCTGTTCTTCGGCGGCCTCGGCGCGGTGCGCGCGCCGGGCATGCCTTCCCTTCCCCTTTCCAACATGCACAACGGAGACACCGCATGCCTCACCCCGTCAAGCTCGTCGTCGCGATCGGCCTCGCCGCCGCGGCCACGCTAGTCAACGCCGACATCAACGTCGGCGTCACCGTGTCGGCCACCGGTCCGGCGGCCTCGCTCGGCATCCCGGAGAAGAACACGATCGCCTTGATGCCGCAGACGATCGGCGGCCAGAAGGTGAACTACATCGTTCTCGACGACGCCTCCGACACCACCACCGCGGTGGCCAACACGAGAAAGCTCATCACCGAGAGCAAGGTCGACATCGTGCTCGGCTCGACCACCACGCCGAACTCGCTGGCGATGATCGACGTCGCCTCCGAATCGCAGACGCCGATGATCTCGATGGCCGCTTCGTCGACGATCGTCGAGCCGGTCGACGCCAAGCGGCGCTGGGTCTTCAAGACGCCGCAGAACGACATCATGATGTCGCTGGCGATCGCCACCCACATGCAGTTTCGGGGCATCAAGACCGTCGGCTTCATCGGCTTCAACGACGCCTACGGCGAAGGCTGGTTTCGCGAGTTCTCGAAGGTCGCCTCGGTCAAGGGCCTGACGATCATCGCCAGCGAGCGCTACTCGCGCACCGACACCTCCGTCACCGGCCAGGTGCTCAAGCTCGTCTCGGCCAAGCCCGACGCCATCCTGATCGCCGCCTCCGGCACGCCGGCGGTGCTGCCGCAGCGCACCCTGAAGGAGCGCGGCTACGCCGGCCAGTACTACCAGACCCACGGCGTCGCCAACAACGACTTCCTGCGCGTCGGCGGCAAGGACGTCGAGGGCACCTACCTCCCGGCCGGCCCGGTGCTGGTGGCGGAGCAGCTGCCGCCGAACAACCCGGTCAAGGCGAGCGCGCTCGACTACATCGCGAAGTACGAGGCGGCCAACGGCAAGGGCTCGGTCTCGACCTTCGGCGCCCACGCCTGGGACGCCGGCCGGCTGATGAGCGCCGCCGCGGCGGTGGCGCTGAAGACGGCGCAGCCGGGCACGCCGGCGTTTCGCGCCGCGCTGCGCGACGCGCTCGAGAAGATCAACGAGCTGCACGGCGCGCACGGCGTCTTCAACATGTCGCCGACCGACCACCTCGGCCTCGACCAGCGCGCCCGCGTGATGGTCAAGATCGAGAACGGCGCCTGGAAATATCAACCCTGAACCCTGAAGAGCACAGCATGTCCGACCTCTCGATCCTGCAAAGCCTGATCGCCGATCGATGGGTCGGTACGCGTGCCGGCGCGTCGCTCTCGAGCGCCATCGACGGCAGCGCCATCCACCACACCCATGCCGAGGAGATCGATTTCGGCGAGGCGCTGAGCCATGCCCGCGGCACCGGCGTGCCGGCCCTGATGGCGATGGATTTCCAGCAGCGCGCGGCGCGGTTGAAGGCGTTCGCCGCCTACCTCAACCAGAGGAAGGAGGCCCTCTACACGATCTCGCGCCACACCGGCGCGACCCGCAGCGACAGCTGGGTCGACATCGAAGGCGGCACCGGCACGCTCTACGCCTACGCCTCGATGGGCGGCAACGAGCTGCCTTCGGGCAACGTCGTCCACGAGGGGCCGGCGGTGCAGCTCGGCAAGAAGGGGCAGTTCGCCGGCAGCCACATCCTGGTGCCGCGCGGCGGCGTCGCGGTGCACATCAACGCCTTCAATTTCCCGATCTGGGGACTGCTCGAGAAGTTCGCGCCGACCTTTCTCGCCGGCATGCCGTGCATCGCCAAGCCGGCGACGGCGACGAGCTACCTGACCGAGGCGATGGTGCGGATGATGGTCGAGTCGGGCCTCCTGCCGCCCGGCAGCCTGCAGCTCGTGATCGGCTCGACCGGCGACCTGCTCGACCGGCTCGACAGCCAGGACGTGGTCACCTTCACCGGCTCAGCCGACACCGCGCTCAAGCTGCGCGGCAACCGCAACCTGCTGGCCCGGTCGATCCCGTTCAACGCCGAGGCCGACTCGCTCAACGCCGCCATCCTCGGCCCCGACGTGCAGCCGGGCGACGAAGAGTTCGATCTGTTCGTCAAGGAAGTGGCGCGGGAGATGACGGCGAAGGCGGGACAGAAGTGCACCGCGATCCGGCGCGCGATCGTGCCGCGCCAGCACCTCGACGCGGTCGCGGCGAAGCTGCGCGAGCGACTGTCGCGCGTGGTCTTCGGCGATCCGGCGGTGGAGGGCGTGAAGATGGGGGCGCTGGCGTCGCGGGCGCAGCAGCAGGACGTGGCCGAGCGGGTGGAGATGTTGAAGCGCGGCAACGAGCTCGTCTACGGCGGCGGCGAATCGTTCGCGCCGCTCGGCGAGGGCGCGGCCAACGGCGCCTTCTTCTCGCCGACCTTGCTGCTCTGCCGCGACGGCATGAAGAACGACGCCGTCCACGACGTCGAGGCCTTCGGCCCGGTCAGCACGCTCATGCCCTATGGCGACTTCGACGAAGCCCTCGCCCTGGCGGCGCGCGGCCGCGGCAGCCTGGTGGCCACCCTGGTGACGCACGACCCGAAGGTGGCCGCCAAGGCGATCCCACAGATGGCCGCCTGGCACGGGCGCCTGCACATCCTCGACCGCGAGGCAGCGGCCGAGTCGACCGGCCACGGCTCGCCCCTGCCGATGCTCAAGCACGGCGGCCCCGGCCGCGCCG
>DATCGH010000412.1:0-2556 GCA_036509055.1 Caldimonas sp. | reverse complement strand
GGGCGATCGTCACGCCGGGCCCGGGACGCCCTCGACCGCGACGATGTGCGAGTCGGCGTTGCGCTCGCGCAGCGCGCGCAACGGCCGATATTCGGGCGATTCCCAGAAGGCCTTCAGCTTCGCCATGGTCGCAAACTCGAGCACCACCCGGCGCCCCGGGTTGCCGCCGCCTTCGAGCACCTCGCAGGCGCCGCCGCGCACCAGGTATCGCCCGCCGTAGGCGGCGATGATCGCCGGCACCTTCGCGCGGTATTCCTCGTACCCGTCCGGGTGCGTGACTTCGACATCGGCGATCAGGTAGGCGGCCATGCGGAGTTGCCTCGCAGTGAAGAGGGCGGTGATCGTAAGCCCCGCCCGTCAGCGCGGCGACGTCCGGGCGAACAGCGCGGCGCGCCGCTCGAGGCTCTCCGCCGGCCACAGCTCCGAGGCCTTGTAGTACTCGGCGAACGCCGGTTTCCCGGGCGGCAGCACCACCCAGGGTTGCTTCGAGTCGGTGTAGATGTACGCGTCGGGCGGGAACCGGTCGGGATCGTCGAGCGTGCCGACGCGGACGAAGCGGACCACGTCGCCGGCGCCGCCGTAGTTGCTCCAGAGCGCGACCCGGCAGGTCGGGCAGCGGGCGATGCGCTGGCCCTTGCCGCTGAGCGAGGGCGTGTCGACGATATCCACCTCGCCCGCGAGCAGTTGCACCCGGTCGGCCTCGATCAGGGCATTGAGGGCGAAGGCCGTGCCGGTCTCGCGCTGGCACCAGCGGCATTGACAGCAGTTGACGAAAAGAGGGCGGCTGGTCAGCCGGAAGCGAATCTGGCGGCAGGTGCAGCCGCCGTCGAAGGAGGTCGGGGGAGCGTTCATGTCATCTCCGAAGCGTCACCGCCGCCTGGGGGCACTCGTGCGTGGACCGGGCGACCGGCGGCTGTCTAGCCTTCGAGCACGAGCTGGGTCTGCGTGACCACGGCGCAAAGCTTGCCGTCGGCGTTCCTGATCGAGGTTTGCCAGACCATCGTCGTCCGGCCGCGATGCAGCGCCAGGCACTCGGCGGTGACGAGCGTATCAACCCGGGCGCCGGCGATGAACTTGGTGCTCGAGTCGGTGGTGGTGGTGCGCTTGCCCGCGGCCAGGTTGAGGATCGTTCCGACCGCGCCGAGCGTGTCGGCGAAGGCCATGGTGGCGCCGCCGTGAAGGATGCCGCCGGCCGTGCACAGGTCGGCGCGGACCGGCATCTCGGCGACCACCCGGTCGGGCGCGGCTTCGGTGATGCGCACGCCCATGAGACCCGGGAACAGCGGATCGAGCAGCTTCTGGAGGGCGGGCAGATCGAGCATGGGGTGCGCCTCAGGCGAGCGGGTTGGCGGCGAGGTGGAGAGCGGCCAGCACCCAGAGCAGCGCCAGGACGGTGCTGCTGATCGCAAAGGCCGTGAGTCGGTGGATCACGTGGTTGTAGGTGAGATGGATCAGGCTGTGCACGATGCGCAGCGCCACGTAAGCCCAGGCGATCGCGACCGCGAGGTGGGTCGCGCCGGCGGTGACGAACAGGATCAGGCAGACGACGTAGAACAGCATCGGCAGCTCGAGCAGGTTCATGTAGTTGCGGTTCGGCAGGCTGACCTGCCCCGGCACCGCGGCCGATTCGCCGAAGCGGAAGTCGTTCGGCCGGACCTCGCGCCGCAGCGCCGCCCGGATGCGGACCACGGGGATCATCAGCAGCACGATCGTCGTCCACGCCGCAAGCGCGAACATCGGATAGAGGATGGCGAAATTGCGCAACGCTCGGTGCCGGCGGTCCCGGCGGGGGATGGAGGCGGAAATTGTGCCTCGACGCCGCCGGGTCAGGCGCCCTGTCTGGCCTTTTGCTTCGCGTACGCCAGCCGGGCGGTTGCGTTGCGCCCCAGCCGGTGCTCGATCGGCGCCAGGAGATCGATCACCTGAGCCCAGTCGCGGGCACGGAAGCGTTCCCTGGACTGCGCGAGGGTGCGGCGCACCGCGTTGTCCTGGGCGCGGCGCATCCGCTTGGCCCCGAGGTCTTCCCAGAGGTAAGGATCGTCGTCGAAGAAGCGCTCGCCGCAGGCGCGGAGGACCCCGGCCAGGCGCATGAACTCGGCCTGCAGCTGCTCCGGCTCGTGCATCGCGTCGTACAGGCCGTGCTCGCGGCGGGGAAAGGCGCGCCGACTCTCCAGATCGTGCAGCTCCTCGATGCGACAAGGCGGCGACCCGGTCCGCGACAGCTCGAGCACGAGCTCGAGGCGAAGCGGCGCGATCTTCAACGTCACCTCGCGCGAATGCCCCTTGGCCGAGGCCGGCGAGCGGTAGACGACGCGGCCGAACACGCCGCGGTCGATGCCGGCGCGGCCGACCTCGCGCTCGTCGCGGCGAAAGCCGTGCTCTTCGACGAGAAAGCCGAGCGCCGCCTGTTCGGCGGCGGCGAACGATTCGGCGAAGCTCGGCGGATCGGCGGCGACGGGCGTGGGCGAGGAGCTCGGCTCGGGGTCGCTCAGCGTCCCTTGGGCGTGCTCGTCGTCTCCTTGCGCGTTCGAGTCGTCATCAAGTGCCATGCAGGAG
>DATCGH010000411.1:0-4530 GCA_036509055.1 Caldimonas sp. | reverse complement strand
AACGTCGCAGGCCATCGGCTCGGCACGCGCGAGATCGAGGAGAGCATCTCGAGCCATGCCAACGTCGCCGAGGTCGCGGTCGTCGGCGTCGCCGACGCGCTCAAGGGGCAGGTCGCGATGGCTTTCGTCATCGCCAAGGATGCGTCGTCGCTTGGCGACGCGAACGGCCGGATGAAGCTGGAGGGCGACATCATGAAGACCGTCGACGGCCAGCTCGGCGCGCTGGCGCGGCCGGCGCGGGTCCACTTCGTCACCGCGTTGCCGAAGACGCGCTCAGGCAAGCTGCTGCGCCGGGCGATCCAGGCGATCTGCGAGCGGCGCGATGCCGGCGATCTGACGACGATCGAGGACCCGGCCGCGTTGCAGCAGATCCGCGAGCTGGTCGAGCCGAAGGGCTGACGGGCAGCCTCTGCACGGCGCGCACGTGCGCGCCGATGCCTAGAGCACTTCGCTCGCGAAGTCGGCGAGGCGCGAGCGCTCGCCGCGCGCCAGGGTCACGTGGCCGGAATGGGCCCAGCCCTTGAAGCGGTCGACCGCGTAGGTGAGGCCCGACGAGCCCTCGGTGAGGTAGGGCGTGTCGATCTGCGCCAGGTTGCCGAGGCAGACGATCTTGGTGCCCGGGCCGGCGCGCGTGATCAGCGTCTTCATCTGCTTGGGCGTCAGGTTCTGCGCCTCGTCGATGATGACGAACTTGTTGAGGAAGGTGCGGCCGCGCATGAAGTTCAGGCTCTTGATCTTGATCTTCGAGCGAACCAGGTCGTTGGTCGCGGCACGGCCCCATTCACCAGCGCCGCTGTCGGTCTTGGACAGCACCTCGAGGTTGTCGTCGAGCGCGCCCATCCAGGGGCCCATCTTCTCTTCCTCGGTGCCCGGCAGGAAGCCGATGTCCTCGCCCACCGGCACCGTGACCCGGGTGACGATGATCTCGGTGTAGCGGCGGTCGTCCATCACCTGCGCCAGCCCCGATGCGAGCGACATCAGCGTCTTGCCTGAGCCCGCGGTGCCGGTGAGGGTGATGAAGTCGCACTCCGGATCCATCAGCAGGTTGAAGGCGAAGTTCTGGTCGCGATTGCGCGCCATCACGCCCCAGACCGCGTTCTTCTGGTGGGTGTAGTCCTTGAGGGTGCGCAGCACCGCGGTCTTGCCGGTGATCTCGATCACCTTGGCGTAGAGCGACGCGGCGCCCGGCGCCTCGAGATAGACGAACTGGTTGATCAGCAGCTGCGGGACGATCGGCCCGTTGATCCGGTAGTAGGTGAAGCCCTTGTCCTGCCAGCTCTCGACCGTCTTGCCGTGCTTGTCCCAGAAGTCGGCGGGCAGCTGCAGTACGCCGGTGTAGAGCAGGTCGCCGTCCTCGAGCGTCTTGTCGTTGAAGTAGTCCTCGGCGGGCAGGCCCAGCGCACGCGCCTTGATGCGCATGTTGATGTCCTTGGACACCAGCACCACATCGCGGTTCGGCTGCTGCTCGCCGAGCGCCTTGACCACCCCGAGGATCTGGTTGTCCGCCTTGCCCTGCGGCAGCCCGGCCGGCAGGGAGACGTCGATCAGGTCGGTCTGGAAGAAGAGCTTGCCGCCGGCCTCGCGCCGCCCGGTGCGGTTGAGGGCGATGCCTTCGCTCTTGCCCTTGTCGTTGCGCGTCGGCATGTTGGCGGCGAGCGCGTCGAGGTCGCGGCTCACCTGGCGGGCGTTGCGCGCCACCTCGGTCATGCCGCGTTTGTGCCCGTCGAGCTCCTCGAGGGTGATCATCGGCAGGTAGATGTCGTGTTCCTCGAAGCGGAACAGCGACGTCGGGTCGTGCATCAGCACGTTGGTGTCGAGCACGAACAACGTGGTCGGGCCGTTGCCCCGCACCGCCTTCTTCTCCCGCTCCGGCCGGGGGACGTGGTGGGCGTTGCGCGCCGGCGCCGGCGCCTGGGTCACGGCGGGCAGTGACGGCGGCGCCGCCGGCAGGTCGCCCTCGTTGCGGAGCTCGAGCAGCGCCGGGGCGACGGGCTCGGCCGCGGGACGGGTGCGGCGCGCGCTCTTGCCCGGCGTCGCGGCGCCCTGGGATTCGAACTGTTCGCGGCCGAGCAGGTCGGCACGCTTGGCAGGGGGCTTGGGCAGGGGCATGGGGGTCTCGTGGTGAGAGGCGGGTTCAGGCGGAAAGGTCCGCGCCGCCGAGACTTCCCGGCCGGCGGCGAAAGCGCGCCGGCCTCAGGCGCCCTTCTTGATCGCCTTGACGGCCTTCAGAACTTCCTCGACGTGGCCGGCGACGGTGAGGCCGCGCCATTCGGCACGCAGTACGCCGCTGCCGTCGATCAGGAAGGTGCTGCGCTCGATGCCCTTGACCTTCTTGCCGTACATGATCTTGTTCTTGACGACGCCGAACATGTGGCAGAGCTTCTCTTCGGTATCGGCGATCAACTCGAAGGGCAGCTCGAGGTTGGCCTTGAATCGGTCGTGCGACGCCATATTGTCGCGAGAGACACCGAACAGTACCGCGCCCGCCTTGAGGAAGTCCTTGTAGTGGTCGCGGAATTGCATCGCCTCGGTGGTACAACCGGGGGTATTGTCCTTGGGATAGAAGTAGAGGACGACGATCTTGCCGGCGTAGGCCTGTGGCGTGAACTTCACTCCTCCGGTCGCGAGCGCTTCAAATTCCGGTACAGCTTTGTTGAGTGCAGGCGTCATGAAGCTCTTGTCGGCAACCCCATTGCGGGGCGTAGCCTCCGATTATAGGGCTTGAGACCTGCGCTTCCGGCCGTCGCCGGCGCACCGCGCCGAGCCTCAGGCACGGCTGAACAGCAACGCGGCGACGACCGAGCGGCCTTCCGCCAGCAAGACGTTGTAGGTGCGGCAGGCAGCGGCGGTATCCATGGTCTCGACGCCGATCCGCGCCTCGATCAGCGGCCTCAGCAGTGCTGGCGGCGGAAAGCGAAGGCGCGGCCCGCTGCCGAAGATCACGAGCTCGGGCTTGAGCGCGACCAGCCGGGCGAAATGCTCGACGCCCAACGACTCGAAGGACGCCGCGTTCCAGGGGGCCACCGCCCCGTCCCAGGGGACGATCACGCTCTCGGTGTGCTCGACGCCGTTGACGACGACGCCGTCCGGCCCGTGGCGGGCGATTGCGTTCTGGCCCTCGATCCGGTCGGCGCGCATCTTCATGCTGCGATTATCCGAGAGGGGTGCGCGCCGACCCCTGTGGTCAAATATCCGCCCCTCGTCAATGCGCCCTTGGCGCCCCTCTCGTGGAAGCCTTCCTGAAGTCGAGCAAGCTCGCCAACGTCTGTTACGACATCCGCGGCCCGGTGCTCGACAAGGCGCGGCAAATGGAGGAGGAAGGCCACCACATCATCAAGCTGAACATCGGCAACATCGCCGCGTTCGGTCTCGAGCCGCCCGACGAGATCGTGCAGGACATGATCCGCAACCTGCCGAACGCCGCCGGCTACACCGACTCGAAGGGCCTGTTCGCGCCGCGCAAGGCGATCGTCCACTACACCCAGCAGAAGCACGTCCACGGCGTGACCGTCGACGACGTCTACCTCGGCAACGGCGCCTCCGAGCTGATCACGATGAGCATGAACGCGCTGCTCAACAACGGCGACGAGGTGCTGATCCCGGCTCCCGACTATCCGCTCTGGACCGCCTCGGTCGCGCTCTCCGGCGGCAAGCCGGTGCACTACCTCTGCGACGAAGCGTCCGACTGGCTCCCTGACATCGACGACATGGCGGCGAAGATCACGCCGCGCACCCGCGCCGTCGTCGTCATCAATCCCAACAACCCGACCGGGGCGCTCTATCCGGATTCGCTGCTGCAGCAGATCGTCGAGCTGGCGCGCAAGCACCACCTGATCGTCTTCGCCGATGAGATCTACGACAAGACGATCTACGACGGCCTGACCCACACCTCGATCGCCTCGCTCGCCGACGATGTGCTGTTTCTCACGTTCAACGGCCTGTCGAAGAACTACCGCTCCTGCGGCTACCGGGCCGGCTGGATGGTGGTCTCGGGCGAGAAGAAGCCGGCCAGCGACTACATCGAGGGGCTGAACATGCTCGCCTCGATGCGCCTGTGCTCCAACACCCCCGGCCAGCTGGCGATCCAGACCGCCCTCGGCGGCTACCAGAGCATCGACGACCTGGTGGCGCCCGGCGGCCGTCTCTGCCGGCAGCGCGACCTGGCGCACAAGCTTTTGACCGCGATCCCGGGCGTGACCTGCGTCAAGCCGAAGGCGGCGCTTTACATGTTCCCGAAGCTCGATCCGGCGATCTACCCGATCGAGGACGATCAGCAGTTCGCCTACGAGCTACTGGCCGAGCAGAAGGTCCTGATCGTCCAGGGCACCGGCTTCAACTGGCATTCGCCCGACCACCTGCGGGTCGTCTTCCTGCCCAACTCCGATGACTTGACCGACGCGATCGGCCGGATCGCGACCTTCCTCGAGCACTACCGCAGCCGGCACGCGCGGCAGGCCGCATGAAGCCGATCCAGGTCGGCCTGCTCGGCGCCGGCGTCGTCGGCAGCGGCACCTTCGCCGTCCTGAAGCG
>DATCGH010000410.1:0-2039 GCA_036509055.1 Caldimonas sp. | reverse complement strand
ACGGTCGAGAAGCGGGTGAACACCGGCGTGCGCGCACCGACCTCGGTGAAGATCTTCGCCGTGGTGTAGTCGGCGAGCGAGGCGGTGAGCTCGAAGGTGCCGTGGGCGGCGCTGCCGCGGGCATGGACGATGCGCTCGGGGATCCGCTCGTGGTCGAAGTGGGTGATCTTCTCGCGCAGGATGAAGTCTTCGAGCAGCGTCGGCCCGCGCGGATGGGCACGCAGCGAGTTCTGGTTGTCGGCGACGGGCACGCCCTGGTTGGTGGTGAGCGGCGGATGTGCGCCGCCCGAGGTCTGGTGCAGTTCGCCGGCATTGCCGCTGCCGGTCGGTCCGTCGTCGGAGCGCGCACCCGCGCCTTGCGGGCGCGATCGGGTCCCTGCTTTTCGGTTGGCCACGGATGTCTTCCTTGTCTCTTGGGAACAGGGGCGAAGCAAGGCAATCGATATGCCGTCGTCAGCGCGGCATGGCGAGCGCGAATCGATCCGACCTATCGATGCAGGCGCCGCTTCGGGGCGGACTCGCCGGCCTCGCCGTCGCGCTTGATGACACTGAACTGGCCGTCGCTTTCGAACCAGGCCGACTTGACCTCGTCGAACGACTCGACTCCGTGCTGGCGCAATTGGCCGCGCAGCTCCGCCAGGGTGATCATCTCGGCCCGCAGGTGCTTGTGCTGCACCCGGCCGCGGTGGATCAGGAGCAGTGGCCGCGGCTCCACCAGGCGATGGGCCCAGGCGAAGCGGAAGGCCATCCAGTCGAGCAGCAGGTTCCAGCCGATCAGCGTCGCCACCAGCACCGCGCCTTCGGCCACCGAGGTATAGCCGCCGGTCATGGCGTTCTGCGACGCGTCGGCGACCAGCACCACGAACAGGACGTCGGCGACGCCGACCGCGCCGACGTCGCGGCGCAGCACCAGGCGAAAGATCAGGAACAGGGCCCAGTACATCGCCGATCCGCGCAGGATCAACTCCCAGGCCGGGACCTTGAAGTCGACGAGCCAGGCCCAGTCCATCGTGTCTTTCCTTGCGGCGGCGTGCGCCTTCCCGATCCGTGGCACGACGTGTGCCCGTGCGGCAAAAGAAACGCCGCCTCGGGGGCGGCGTTCCAAGGGCGGCCGAAACGCGTCAGCTGGCCATCTCGGCCATCTCCGCGGTCAGTTCCTGCTTGCGCGCGGCGAGCGCCTCGCCGAGGCCCTCCAGGTCCATGTCGGACTTGCGGCATTTCGGAAACAGCTCGCCTTCCTCCTCCTTCACGTGATGGTCGATGTACTCGCCGAGCACCGTGACCTTGGCATCGTAGAGAGCGTCGTCGGGACTCATCGCCTCGACCTGCGCGATCAGGGCCTTGGCCGAGGCGTGCTCGACTTCGGCCTCGTCGAGCAGGTCGGCGTCGACCTCGGCTTCGCGTGCCGCCGGATAGAAGAGCTCCTCCTCGATCGTCGCGTGCACGGTGAGCGCGTGACAGATCTCGGTGGCGAGTGCTTCGCGCTCCGACGCCTCGGCGTCCGCGTCGGCCAGCTTCTTGTACTGCTGGAACATCGTGTGCACTTCCTTGTGGTCGGCCATCAGCAGCTTGGTGGCGGGATCGGTCCGGACCGATCCCGTCGCCTTCTTCGCCGCGGGCTTGGTCGCTTTGCTGGCCATGCTGTCTCCTCGAGGTTCCGGCCTACTTGCCGTCGCGGTCGGAGTCGCCGGGCACGGCACGCTCGACGGCGTCGCTCACCCGGTTCCAGGCGTCGCGCGTCGCATGCTTGGCGCGATCCCATTCGAGCGAGGACTCGCCGCGCATGACGTTCCAGCGGCTCGACAGCTCGGGCTCGACATCGTCCCAGTCGCGCCCGGCGTAGGTGCTGTAGGAGTTCACGCCATAGGAGTAGGCGGGGCCGTAGTCGTCGTAGCTCGCGTCCGGATCGACATAGGGACGGCTGCTGTAGTTGTCGCGCCAGTAGGCGTCCTCGCGGGTCGGGTCGATCTGCTCGGCAATGGCCTTGCCGGCGAGGCCGCCGGCGACCGCACCTGCGGCCGCGCCGACGACCGTGCCGA